>JBCAZB010000372.1:0-3015 GCA_038533315.1 Pseudomonadota bacterium
CTCAAGGTACGGCCAGAGCCTGCCGTCGACATCTTTTGACTTGCCCTGGAAGCCGAGCAAACGCGCGAAAAAACGTGTGGCGAATCGCACGATCGGTGTGGGAAACGCATGCACCAGAGCCATGACCACGCCGAGCGCGATCATACTGTAGATCAGATATTGCATCGTCTACTCGGCCAAGGTCGCCCTTAAGCGGAGCGATCCAGCATAATCTGCTGACGTCTTGCGATACTCACCATGCGATCCTCGAACTGCTCCATGATCTCGTCGAGCGTGCGACTGATTTTGGTTTGCGTCCGAATTTTCTCAATGGTTGGCCAGGTCGCGCGTTCACCCTCTTTCACCAGATCAAGAATCTCCTGCCGCGTCCGGCTGGACAGAATGCGCAGCGGGTTGAAGCTGCGACTCGCTGGCAGAATATTGATATCGCCGGTATACGTCTGCGACAGTACCGATCCGTAAGTGCTGATCAAGCGCGAGATCGTGGCGTTTCCACGCAATGGTTTCGACAACAAGTGTGCGGTCGCCAGTGACCAGTTCTTTGCGGTAGACAGCCCTGTTTCCCGCAAAATATCCCAGGTCGAATTCCGCCCCTTGAACTCATTGATAAATGGCAAAACCAGTGGATTGGTCTGGCTGACGATCGTGTGATTGACACCGTATAACCGGGCCAATCGTTTGACGGGCAAATCCTGCGCGACCGAGCCATCCACCCAGCGCCTGGACGCGAGGTACGGCTGCCGTTTGCCCTGCGCATTCTTGGCCGCGAGCGCCACCGGCGGGTATACGCCAGGCACAGCACAGGATGCCATAACGGCTTCTCTTACCATTACATTCGGCGAGGTAATCGCGTTGAGTAGTCTGGAGGCCTGATGCTGTTGAGACGGCGCGACAGAAATATTGATGTGGCGGTTGCTATGCTCATAGGCTTCTTGAAACGTCATATCCGGAATGATCCGCTCGACGACTTCCCACACTTGTTCTGCCGGCATCCGCGTACCTGCGAGTTGTGCAACCCGACCGAGAATGCCTGGGTCGTCCGCAGCTTCAGACTCGAGGAAGCTCCGCGCGAATAAATCGCCGATCTCACTGTTCGCCCGCGTGCCGAGCAAGGCCGCGACGAAAGCGCCACCACTGGAGCCGGAAATGATGCTCGGCAACGTGCTTTGCTCCCACAGCGCTTTCGCTACGCCAACGTGGTAGTACAACAAACTACCAGCGCCACTTAGCAGTAAGGCGCTGCGCCCATAGCAATGGCTCGCACGATCAAAAAAATCGAGCTTCTCGTCCAGCGTGATATTGCGTACGCGGGGATTAGCCAAATGCTGAAGGCAGTCGCAGATTTCGTCGGTGTAATCGACAATCAGCTTTTTGGTACCGAATTTTGCCTTGCGGTAGAGATCCGGTTTTCCCATACCACCCAGATTGCCGTGTATTCCCTCATTCAGGGTGAATAGCAAACCATGGTCATCGCGTGTCTGACGGAGCTCCTTAAGCGTATCGAGCCGCTCACGAATCGCAACGTAATCGTATTGGGATGAGCGCTCACGACGCTTCCATTTATCCAAACGGTGATTCTTATCGTAGCGAATAGCTGCCCGCCTCCATTGTGCGTACGTGTTAGCGTGACGCATCTGCAGCTCTTCTGATGTTGGGAAATTGATGATCAAATCGGCCTCGCTTTTTGTTCTTCGTTCACCGTGCGCCGTTGCAACCGCTAACCAACCTTTCAGTCAAAGCGGTGCCGCGCGACACGCCGCTGCGTGTGCGCACTCCAAGTGCCATTGCGAGACCCCCGTCACCCGTTGGCGAGATACGCCGCTACGCGGCGCAACTGTGTTTAACCACTATCCAAGGATACCCCTAATGCACCCTGCAGACTAGTGTTGCGATGCAACATTATGGGGCGAAATTAAATTCAATCAGTAATTTGTCTTCTTTGGTTAAAGTTAACTATTAACATAATGATGCCGAAGCCTAGTCTTGCTTAAGCTGTCTCACCATTGTGGCGATATCGCTCAACACCTCGCGCAACGCGGCCTCGTCGGTGAGCGGGTTCATCACCGTCAATCGCAACCATTGTCGTCCTGCCACCTTGGCCGCAGTAATGTGCGCGACACCTTGCTGCACCAGCGCATCACGAACCGCCTGATAACAATCGTCGTCATCGCCATACCCAAAGCACAAAATGTTGGACTCCGGTTCATAAGGACAATGGAACCCGTCTGTCTCTGAGATGATGCGCCAAAAACGATGCGCTATTTCGTAGCGATCGGTCACATAACGGCCGAGTGCCTCCTCACCTCGCCAGGCGAGGTTCATAAACAGCTTCAAACCTAACGACGACTTCGTGCATTCGATCGCCCGTGGCAACGAGTCGTAGGCGTCCAAATCACGGTCATACGCCAAATAGCTGGCATCCTGGTGGAACGCAGCTTCGAAGCTCGTGGCATCACGGAACAGCACCGCCGCACACAAGGCAGGTACCTGTAACATCTTGTGTGCATCCCAGACCACGGAATCGGCGTAGTCGATACCGTCCAAATAACCGCGGTACTCCGGACTCAGCAGTGCACTCGCGCCGTGGCAACCATCGACGTGAAACCAAATATCGTTCTTTTGGCAGAACTCACCAAGTGCGCGCAGCGGATCATGCAATCCGGTTGCTGTCGCACAGGCATTCGCCATTAGCGCCATACACCGCTTACCTTGCGATGCTAACCGAGCCAGCAATTCTGGCACGCGCTCGACATCAACGACGCCTAATGCGTCTGCCGGCAAATCGACGATAGCCTGCGTGCCAAGACCAAGAATCGCGATCGACCGAGCGACAGAGTAATGAGAGGCTGGTGGTACCAGTACGATCAGGTCATCCGGCACGCCGGATTGCCAGGCGTCGGGCGCGATGCGCGCTCTTGCTGCAAGAAAACAGGTCAGATTAGCGAGTGATCCCCCGTGCGTCAGCACACCGGCCGCGTGGTCAGCGACGCTTTGCGAGTCGACACGCAAGGGCTG
>JBCAZB010000373.1:0-3011 GCA_038533315.1 Pseudomonadota bacterium
CATTACTCACCGGCGACGATAAGTGTGGGGACAACATCCGAACGAGCCGGCTAGCGGCGTCATCGGAGCCCGCGAGGAACGCCATCGACTCGAGCGTCGAATACATCGTTGGGTTAAGCGGATCCTTCGTCACGAGTGTCAGCAGTCTCTCGTACTCCTCGATCAGAAAGTCTAGCGGTGCTGGCCTTAGGGTTGCCAGCGACTCATAAATCTCAAAATGCACGGACTGATAGTCCAGCGGGTGGTTCAAAAGCCAGCGACGCAGGCCATCCGGATCACGATGAAACAGCGCGCGCCATTCGCTTTGGTAGGGGTTGCCTGATTTCTCACGCGTGCGGCTCGCCAACGCATCGATGGCTTCGGCCGTCACTAGCCGGCCTCGGGGTTGTCTTGCATGTCGCAGCCCGTGCTACAGAAAGCGAGCGTCGCGACAACGATAAGCTTGACTAACAGATTGCTACACACGTGCTGCTCTCATTGTATGCAACAGCGTCCGAATCAAACCCGCAATCACCAACAGCAAGAAAACACAGTAAACAATGGTCGTATAAGCGAAGGCTTCGTAGCCGTACTGTTGTCCGAAATCTCCGTCCGCGACAATCCACTCTACCGACGAGAGCAAGACGATAAGGACCGCACCGATCGCCATCAGCCATCGTCCGTTGTAGCTCGTCTTCAACGCAAACCTCACCATAACGACCGTCAGCGCCAAACCGGTGAGTACTACCAACCCACCGAAACCAATAAGCACCCAACCGAGCGCGGACGGCTCTAGGAGCTCCGTCAATTCTGCACTGGACATCGACTCGGCAACGAATTGGTCGGGTGACAGCTCGCTCTTCATCGCATTTCTCGTTTAACCGTGAGACGTCGCGTCATGGCACTCTCCCTGGCCGCAGTGGATCGGATTCGATCTGATCCATTTCTTTTAGGAACAGTTTGCGTAGCGCATCGACCTGCGCCGCGTTACTCGTCGTTGCGTCCAGCAATTCCAAAGGGTCGTTTTCTAAATTGAACAGTGCCGCGGGCTGCCGTTGATCATCGAGCAACAATTTCCAGGGCCCGCGCCGAATCGCGTAGTCGGGGCCATCAGCATCGTCCAGCGCCCAGACCAGCGTCCGCTCCGGCAAGCTATCCCCTTCAAGAACGGCACGAACATCCAAACCATCGATCGCACGATCAGACGGCACCGCAGCACCGGCAAGAAGCGACAGTGTTGTGAACAGATCGGTACCGATGACCAATGCGTCAGATGCGCTACCGGCCTTGGTTAAACCCGGCGCCCGAATGATCGCAGGTACGCGAATACCGCCTTCATAGACCCGATGTTTTCGCCCACGCAAGCCGCCCGTGCTGCCATGGGCATTCACTTCCCACCACGTACGCCAATTCTCCGTCACCGGTCCATTATCACTAGCGAACACAATCACCGTATCGTCGTACAGATCGTTATCACGCATCGCGTCCAACAGACGGCCGATTTGATGGTCCATGTACGTCACATTCGCGAAGTACTCGCCCGGCCCTCTCGGAATCAACTGCTCTGCGGGAGGCTTGGCACCGCCCGATGGAATCGGCGCGACCTCGCCGTTGATAAACGTACGGTACAGCTCGTTAAATTCGGGTGGGTTTTCGAACGTCGTGTGCGGCTCCGCCATATTGAACATCAGCAGAAACGGCGTCTCCATATCGCGTTGCTCGAGCCAGCGCACCGCGTCATCCACGTAGATCTCAGCGATGTAGCCTTCCTGTTCTCCTACCGGATCATGGCCGCGATGGAGGTTGATGGGATTGCGGCTGGTGGGAATCTGGAATGCGTTGTGACCGAAGAAATAATCGAAGCCCTGGTCGGTCGGCTGCGGTTCATCGGTGGTCGCCAAATCAGAGTTTAGGTGCCACTTGCCAACCAGGGCCGTCGCGTAGCCCTCCGCCTTCAGCACCTCTGCCAACGTGATCTCATGATCGCGCAAAAACACACCGCTACCGTGCGGTATCCAGCTTTGAATGCCAGTGCGATACGGATGCCGCCCGGTCAGCAGCGCAGCTCGCGACGGCGAACATAGCGGCGACGGCGCGTAGTAGTTCGTCAACGTCATACCGTCCGCTGCCAGCGCATCCAGATGCGGTGTTTTGATCACCGGGTGTCCGAAACTGGCAAGATCACCGTAGCCGAGATCATCGACATAGATGATGAGTATGTTGGGGTGGTACTTATCCGCGAGAACGCTTGTGGATAAGCACGAGCAACACAGTAGCAGCCAAGCGGTTAATCTCCAGGACCTGGTCATACTTTCCCCTCTATCCAAGGCCTTCATATCAAAGCAGCTCAACAATTACTACTGTGCAAAATGCTAATGGCGGCTTCCTGAATGAGTCTCACCAGAGGCTCTCGGCACTTTCAATTCGCCATCTGCAACAAAGTAGTTTGACCACGCTGTCATTGCGTCTTGAACGAATACATCACGGCTGGTGACGCATCGCCACCGAGTGACTCATAAAACGCCCGGGCCCGATGATTGTCCTGATCGGCCAAGACCCATGCCTCCGCACAACCGAGCTGGCGACCCAACGCAAACAGTGTTTTCATCAACCGCTTGCCGATGCCCTGACTTTGATACGCATCGGCAACACCGATCTCATTGATCCAGAGCTCTGTTGGCTTATCGGGATGTACGTAGTGAACCGCCGATGCGAAGCCGATGACGAGACCTTCCACCTCGGCTATTGCCAGATGATGGCGGGGATCAGTCAGGAACTCCTCAACTAACTGGCGCTGCACCATCTGGTCGAACAAATCTTCGGCCACATTTTCCAACAAGCCGATACGTCCTTTGTCCAAGATCACAATATTAACTGACGAGTGAGCATTCATTGCTTACTGCCTCGACGATACGCAATCAACACGGCGAGTAAAACGACGCTCACCATGTTCACGCCAATAAATAGGCCGGGCGTTTTCTCAAAAAGTGTAACGTGTGGACTAAAAATCAAGCTGAAGCCGATGTTTCCGC
>JBCAZB010000374.1:0-3005 GCA_038533315.1 Pseudomonadota bacterium
TTCGCTTCCGGACTCGATTCGCGGCCTGCGATCGAGGCATTTTTTCTGCGCGATGGTCAGCCGATTGTCGACGCGATTGTTTCGCTGACCGGTTTCTCATTAGTGGGTGGGCCGGCTTACAACGATTCCGCGGCCGCTTCCGCGCTACTCGAGTCAATCGACGTACCTTATTTGGCAGCGCATCCCGTCGAATTCCAAACACTCGATCAATGGGGCGGGTCTGAGCGAGGCCTGAGTCCTGTCGAAAGCACGATCATGGTCGCCATTCCGGAATTGGATGGTGCGACGAACCCACTGGTGTTCGGCGGTCGTGCGGGTGCACCGGGTGTCACCTGCGAGGGGTGCCACCACCGTTGTACGTTCTCCGCGGACGACAATCCACAGGATATGCATAGCTGTCCGGAGCGCGCGCTGGCCCTGGCGGCACGGGTGAACAAGCTCGTGCAACTGCGTCGTCGTGGACGTGCTAATCGCAAGGTGGCGCTGGTCATTTTCAATTTTCCACCGAACGCCGGTAATGCCGGTACCGCTGCATACCTCGGCGTCTTCGAGTCTTTATTGAATACGTTGCGAGCGATGCAGGATGACGGCTATGCCATCGATGATCTGCCTGAGGACGCCGACGCGTTGCGCGAGGCGATCATCACAGGTAACGCAGATCAGTATGGCGCCGATGCGAATGTGCACGCCACCGTCGACGTTGATGATCATGTGCGGCGAGAGACCTGGCTGGCTGATATCGAGGCGCAATGGGGTCCCGCGCCTGGTAAGCAGCAAAGCAACGGACAATCCATATTCGTGCTCGGGCGTTCCTTCGGTAACGTGCTCGTCGCCGTGCAACCCGCCTTTGGCTACGAAGGTGACCCGATGCGACTGTTGTTCGAGCACGGTCATACGCCGACGCACGCATTTTCCGCTTTCTATCGCTACCTGCGCGAAGACTTTGCGGCCGACGCCGTTCTGCACTTTGGCACGCACGGTGCGCTCGAATTCATGCCAGGCAAGCAGACCGGCCTGTCCGGTGCATGCTGGCCAGAGCGTATGATCGCTGATCTGCCGAACTTCTATTTGTACGCTGCCAACAATCCCTCGGAAGGCGCGATCGCAAAGCGTCGTGCGGGTGCTACGTTGATTAGCTATCTGACGCCCCCGGTTGCCCAGGCAGGCCTGTATCGCGGGCTGCAGGAGCTGCGTGACAGTATCGATCGCTGGCGTGGCCGTGGTGTCGACGATGCGCCGGATACCGATTTGCTCGCACTGATTCAGTCGCAAGCCGCTGAACTTGAACTTGCGGCGCTGGAACCTGCCTGGTCGATCGACGATGCAGACAATACCGTGGCTGAGTTGTTGGCGGCGTTGCACGAGCTTGAGTACACGCTGATCCCACATGGCTTGCACGTGGTCGGCGAACCACCAACGCCAACCGAGCGACAAGACTTGCTCGCAGCGATGGCCGATGCAGGACATGGTGTGACGCCGTCTAGTGAGTCATTGCACGCACTAGTCAATCAGAGTCTGACGCCAGATGCCGCCGCACGACTCGCTGCCTTGCCACCATCGATTGATGCCGCCGCGATGTTTGAAGAGTTGGCCAAGGCAAACGCGCTATTGAGTCGCGATGACGAGATTCACGCCTTACTGCATGCGCTGGATGGTGGCTTTATTGCTCCGGCGCCCGGTGGCGACGTGTTGCGCACACCCTCAGTGTTGCCGACAGGGCGCAACCTACATGGCTTCGATCCGTTTCGAATTCCGAGTAGTTATGCCGTTGCCGATGGTGCGCGCCAGGCGCAGCGCTTGATCGATTGCCATACCGCCACGGGTGAAGGGCTACCCGAGTCGATTGCTATGGTGTTGTGGGGTACTGACAATCTCAAGAGTGAAGGTGGGCCCATCGCACAAGCGCTTGCGCTGATGGGCGCCATGCCACGCTTCGACAGCTACGGCCGGATCGCTGGCGCTACACTCAAGCCGCTGCAGGAGCTCGGTCGACCGCGCATTGATGTCGTCATGACCCTATCGGGTATTTTCAGGGACCTGATGCCATTGCAGATCAAGTTGCTGGCGGAGGCTGCCTATCTGGCCGCCGCCGCAGATGAGCCGCTCGAGCAAAACTTTATTCGTAAGCACGCCCTCGCGTATCAAGCCGCCCATGACTGTTCGTTGGAGGTTGCGGCATTGCGTGTATTTGGCAACGAGGAGGGCGCATACGGCTCCAACGTTAACCATCTCGTCGAGAGTGGTCGTTGGGGTGAAGACGACGAACTCGCAGATACCTATTCCCGTCGCAAGGGTTTCGCTTATGGCTGCGATGGCCGACCGCAATCACAGGCCGCGTTGTTAACGAGCGCACTGGCAGACGTCGAGCTGACCTATCAGAACCTCGACTCGGTGGAACTCGGTGTGACAACGGTCGATAACTACTTCGATACGCTGGGTGGAATCACGGGTGCTGTCAAACAGGCCCGCGACGGAGAAACGCCGCCAGTCTACATTGGCGATCAGACCCGCGGTGACGGTACGGTGCGTAGTCTGTCAGAGCAGGTGGCACTGGAGACCCGAACGCGCATGTTGAACCCCAAATGGCATGAGGGAATGCTTGAGCATGGTTACGAGGGCGTACGCCAAATCGAAGTGCACATGACGAATACCCTTGGGTGGTCGGCAACGACCGGTCAGGTACAACCCTGGGTTTACCAGAAGCTAACGGAAACCTTCGTGCTGGACGATCAAATGCGTGAACGTCTTGCCGAGCTGAACCCGTCAGCTTCGAGTCGCTTTGCTCATCGCCTGTTGGAAGCGTCTGATCGGAACTTCTGGCAACCCGATGATGATACGTTAGCTGCTCTGGAACAGGCGACGGAAGAGCTCGAAGACCGTCTCGAAGGCATCATCGTCGGGCCTGCTTCTTCCTGACTTCCGCACGCTTAGGCATCGCGTATACTGCGCGCTATGACAGATCCAAAACCTACTGAGCTAGCCGAACAGCTGTCTATTGAGACCGA
>JBCAZB010000375.1:0-3000 GCA_038533315.1 Pseudomonadota bacterium
GCGATGACTTCCTGCAGCCTTTCGAGCTTACGGGCGATCAGATCGCGTTCATTGGTGAGTCCCTGATTGTCCGGTGACTCTGCAACGCTGGTTTCCATTGCCTTCAGTTCTTCGGTTAGTACCGCCTCGCGCTCTCTCAGGTTGCCGATGCTCTCTGCCTCGATTGCCTTGTCGAACACAATGCGGTCGGGTCCTCCGCCACCGGTGTTCGCTACCGGCGTTTCATCCGGGGCGATAAAGCTCTGTTTCGGGCTGAAAGCTCGTGTGTTGACGAGCACTGGTGAGGCGATTTCGATGCCCGCTTCGTGTAGCGCGTCCATCGTGGCCGCCCGGAGCTGGCGTCGCTTGCCCAGCACTGACTTTACATCGGTCAACAGGCCAGCGATCGCGTAGGTCACCGAAAAATCGCCCAAGTGTTTGATCTGCACAAAAGGACTCTCCAACCCGCACAGCTTGCCGGCGTCGAGAAGCAATGCCTCGATACGGTGACGCGATACATCGTAACCGAGCGATAGCTCGACGGACAGAATAGTGCCGGAGTTGCGCATGACACGCACCGGGTTGCTGACCACAAACATGTTTGGCAGCGTTGTCAGATCGCGTTCTTCGGTTTGAATCTCTGTATGCAGCAGATCCATTTCCGACACGCGACCGAAATAGTCGCCGACATGAACATAGTCGCCGAGTTTGAAGCTGCCGACCGCGCGCAACATGATGCCGGCCATGATGTTGCCGACGATGTTTGTCGATGACAACGCAATCGTGGCGCTGATAATGATGCCGTACAGGCTTAGCAAGGAGCCGCGAGTGCCGTCGTTGACCGGTACTGTCAGGATAATGATCAGCACCCCAAACAGCACCATCGCGACCGTGAGCATTTGTCGCTGGAACTGTTTGTCGGGCTTATCGGCGAACCACCGGTCCATTCGGCGATTCAGCAGATATATAGCCCCGCTGACCAAACTGATGATGAGCAGCGTTTGGAAGCCGACGGTGAGGAGTGTCAATAGATTCATAGCGATGAACGGTGAGCTTCAATCAGCTTCGAGTGTAGCAGACCAGCCTGCGGGTTCTGCGGCAAGTATCCGCTGCAATGTTTCGACGTCCACTCCGGTCTGATTGACGTGACTTGAGAATTGCAGCGAGCCACAGCATCATCTCGACACCGGCACACTTATCAGGCAACGGAGATACGCAATGACGGACTACACCCCTCCCAAGGTTTGGACCTGGGACACCGAAAGCGGCGGCAAATTTGCCAACATCAATCGACCGATTGCCGGGCCGACGCACGATAAGACGTTGCCGCGAGGTGATCACCCTCTGCAGCTGTACTCACTCGCGACGCCCAACGGTGTCAAAGTGACGGTATTACTCGAAGAGCTGCTTGAGGCGGGTGTTGCGGATGCCGAATATGACGCCTGGTTGATCAACATTCAGGAGGGCGACCAGTTTGGTAGCGGTTTCGTCTCGGTGAACCCGAACTCGAAGATTCCGGCACTGCTGGATTACTCCGATGGAGAGCCAGTGCGCATTTTTGAATCCGGTGCCATCCTGTTGTATCTCGCCGAGAAATTTGGCCACTTTCTGCCTGCTGACCCGCGCGAGCGTATTGAGGCAATGAACTGGCTGTTCTGGCAAATGGGCAGTGCGCCGTATCTCGGCGGTGGCTTCGGCCACTTCTACAGCTACGCTCCGATGAAAATCGAGTACTGTATTAATCGCTTTGCCATGGAAGTGAAGCGGCAGCTCGATGTGTTGGATCGACATCTTGCTGAGAATGAATACATGGCGGGTAGCACGTATTCGATTGCGGATATGGCGATCTGGCCTTGGTACGGTGCTGTTGTCGCCAATACCGTCTATGAGGCGGCAGAATTCTTGTCGACGCACGAGTACACGCACGTCGTACGGTGGCAGCAACAAATCGCGGAGCGCCCCGGCGTACAGCGCGGCAAGATGGTCAATCGCGCTTGGGGAGACCCGGCCGGTCAACTGCGCGAACGTCATGCGGCCAGTGACTTCGCCGAGCGCACACAGGATAAGCTGGAAGCCGAGAGTACTTAGTGCCTCAAAACCTGCGGTTGCTCTCGCTGACGGAGTCTCAAGCCACCTAAAGATTTGCTCCAGACGGACGCTGACGATACGACAAGGGTAACGTTGGCGAACGAGGTCTGGCATGGCAATCGAGGTGGATGAAATCACCACTGTTTTCATTGAGGAAAGTCTCGAAGGCCTGGATGTGATGGAGCAGGGACTGCTCAATCTGGACATCGGTGCTGCGGACTCCGAGGTGATGAATCAGATCTTTCGAGCCGCCCATTCGATCAAGGGTGGCGGCGCGACGTTCGGCTTTCTTAATGTGTCCGAATTTGCGCATGAACTCGAGACACTGCTCGACCAGATGCGTCAGGGTGATCGCGCCGTAACGACCGTCGCAGTCGACCTCATGCTGCAATCTGTTGACTGCTTACGCGGGTTGATTGCCGGGCTGAGTGATGAGGATTCGACAGCGGCGACGCAGGCCGCGCACTTAAAGCAGGCACTTCAGCGTATGGTCGCTGACGAGACGGATTCCGTGCCCGCGACCCTATCCGACACGGCTGCCACACGCATTCGCGTGACGCCGCAGCCTGCCATGCTGATGCAGGGTGTTGATCCTTTGGCGATTCTTGCCGCGCTGCAATCGCTTGGCGATGCCACGATCACCTGTCTTGGTACGGGTGATTTACAACTGGCAGAGCTCGATCCGACCGCGTGCCATCTGGCATGGCTCGTCGCATATGACGGCACGATCTCGGAGGCCGCGCTGTCCGAGGTGCTGGACGATTTTTCTGACTATTGCGATTTCCAACTGGAAGCGAAGCCAGATGCCGACGCGACAGCCAACGTGCCGACATCCCCGGCCAAGCCATCCAACAGTGGATCGAACGTTACAGAGTCGAGTTCGATTCGGGTCAATATCGACAAAGTGGATGACCTGATTAACCTCGTCGGCGA
>JBCAZB010000376.1:0-2999 GCA_038533315.1 Pseudomonadota bacterium
TACAGAACAAAGGTCAGGCTGTCGCCTGCGATGCCCGAGCCGTATGCGCTGATGATAAAGAATACCGCCGACGCCACCAGCAATGCGCGACGCCCAAAACGATCCGCCAGTCTTCCGGCCAAAAAAGCCCCTACTGCGCAGCCCAACAGCATAGACGCCACACTGAAGCCGGTGCCAACCGAGTCGGAATTGAATGCTGCCTGTAGCCCTTTGACCGTGCCATTGATCACGCCACTGTCATAGCCGAATAAGAACCCGCCCAGTGTGGCGACCAAAGTAATCATGATCGCGAAACCTGGTCGGCCCGCGTGCGTTTGTGCCGTTGCCATTGAGATGCCCCCGCAGCGCTGTGTTCAGCGCACTACTAATGTCGTCGATGATAGCGATTGTGAACTGTTGCCGACGGAAATCTCAAACTCGCCAGGCTCGACAACGCGTTGATAGGCACGATCGTAGAACTGCAACGCGCTGTTGCTGATCGGCAGTGTCACCGTAGTCTCTTCGCCCGGCGCCAGCGTGACGCGCTCGAAACCCTTGAGCAGCCGCACCGGTCGAGTCACGCTGCTGACCTTATCGCGAATGTACAACTGCACGACCTCATCCGCGGTGACATCGCCGACGTTACGCACCTGTACACTCACCCGTGTCTCACCGTCTGAGGCTATCTCAGCCTGCTCGAGTACCGGCTCGCTGATGTCGAAACGCGAATAGCTCAAACCGAACCCAAACGGATACAACGGCTCAGCACTGGCAAACGCATAGCCGCGCCGTGCCGTCGGCTTGTGGTAATAGTAAGCGGGAATCTGTCCGACGTTGCGCGGCACCGTCACCGGCATCTTGCCGCCCGGCGACACCCGACCCAATAGTAGATCAGCAACAGCATGACCCGTCTCCTGACCGAGCAACCACCCGTAGAGAATGGCATCGAAATGCTGCTCGACGTTGGTCAGTGCCAGCGGGCGCCCGGAAATCACGACGCCAACGGTCGGTATCTCCAACGCTGCAATCGCCGCGATCAGTTCCTGCTGCTCTCCGATCAACGTAATGTCATCGCGGTCACCCAGATGCGTTTCTGACCAGGCCTCGCGCGACGTTGACTCATCACCGCCAACAGCGAGAATAACGAGGTCCGCGCCCTTCGCCAGCGCGACGGCCTGCTGAATCAACGCGCGGTTCTCTGCGACATCCGCGAGCGCCACGTCGTCGTCCCACCACGATCGATTATTGGTCAGTCGCACACCGGGCGCGTGCACGATTTCAACGGTGTCACCGATGGCGGCTTCTAGTCCTGCAAGAATGCTGACAGTCTGGCGTGGCTCGTCGGAATATCCGCCCAACACCGTCACATCGGCGTTGGGCCCAATGACAGCGATTCGCTTTAGTTGGTCTACCGACAGCGGCAACATTGCGCGCTCGTTTTTCACCAGCACAGCCGCGCGTTGAGCCGCCTTGCGCGCCAGCGCGCGTGCCTTTGCATCGCCGGTGACGCGATCGGCTTCATCGGGGTCCGCATACGGGTCGGTGAATACCCCGCCGCGTTGCTTCAGACGCAACATACGGGCGACTGCCTGGTCGACGAGCGCCTCGTCCAACTCACCTGTCTCGATCTGCGCTTTCATCGCGTAAAACGCCACGCCGTCGGGTAGTTCGACGTCGACGCCCGAGCGCAGTGACAACGCGCCAGCGTCACCGATAGAAGACACAATACGATGACGACGCTCGAGCTCGTTGATCGCAAAGTAGTCCGCAACAACGACCCCATCGAAACCCCATTCGTCGCGCAGCACGGTGTTCAACAGCCAATCATTCGCATGTGACGGCACACCATCGATTTCGTTGTAGCTCGCCATGACACTCGCGGCACGCGCTTCTTTGATCGCCGCTTCGAAAGGTGGCAGAAACACCTCGCGCAAGAAGCGCTCAGGCAAATAGGCCGGACCGATATTCATGCCGGATTCCGGCTGACCATGGCCGGTCATGTGTTTCAGTGTTGTGAGCACCTTGTTATCAGGGACTTGCGCGAGCACGCCGTCTCCCTGAAACCCTCGCACCGCCGCCACACCCATGCGACTTACCAGATACGGGTCTTCGCCAAAGGTCTCCTCGATGCGCCCCCAGCGCGGGTCCAGCGCCACATCAACAACCGGCGACAGAACATGATGCACACCGCGCACACGAATTTCCCGAGCGGTTACCGCATAGACCTGCTCGATCAATGCCGGATCAAAGGTACTGGCGAGTGCAATCGACTGTGGAAACGATGTCGCGTAGCGGCCCTGAAACCCATGCAGGCCTTCCTCATGAAACAGCGTAGGAATACCAAGTCGCGTCTCGTTGATCATCCATCGCTGAATCGCGTTGGTCAGTGCCACCGTTTCTGCGGGCGTGCGCGCGGACAAGCGTCGTACGACCGTAGAATCATTAATGTCTTTGCGCTCGCGCGGCCCTTCGAGACCGATGGTGTCTTGTGGTCGCGCAAAACAGCCAACACCATGCGGAAACGCTGCAGCCATGCGTTCGGGTGAAAACTGTCCAGTATCGTCGAGCACCTGTGTTTTGTTCATCCAGATACAGGTGAGCTGTGCGAGCTTTTCGTCAAGCGTCATGTCCGCGATGATCGCTTCGATGTCTTGCACGTCGTCATCCGCAATAGCCGCTCCAATGACTCCGACCGCAAGGATTAAGCCCAATGCGAGTTTCCGCAGGTGATCCGTCATGTTTTGCCCCCAGCGTACGCTTTGGAATATGCGCACCAGTGTGCTGCAAAGCGCCGCCCCCGCCGCTCAAAGCACTTGTGATCGATCAAATGTAAACGTTATCATTTCGTCGATGATGCGGCAACCAAACAACAAGTTCTACACGCCAGCCGTTGGTAGCGCGCGCTCTCCAGCGCGAGAGAAGCATCACTAATGCGCTCGCCAGATATCATGCCTAGCGCCTCCGCGCGCCTGCGACAATTTCAGGAGCGTGGTTTCCTCATCACAGGTCCTTTGCTTGAA
>JBCAZB010000377.1:0-2986 GCA_038533315.1 Pseudomonadota bacterium
CCCATCTGCTTGCCGAGCGGTGAGCGGCATAACAGATCGTAGACCAGCCAGCCGCCGCCAATTGTCGCGGCGCCGATAGCGACCGCGGTTGTCGGGCTCAGTGCCGCCTGAGCAGGATCGATCAGGTACAGACTGGCACCGTACCAGTAGATCAATATCAGCAAAAACATGCCGGACAACCACGTCGTGTAGGCTTCCCATTTGAACCAGTGCAACGTCTCCGGCAGCTCACGCGGCGCGACGCGATACTTTTGTGCGTGATAGAAGCCACCGCCATGTACGGACCACAGCTCGCCACCCACACCTTTATCTGCATCATTGCTTTCTTTCGGCGGTGTCAGATGATTGTCGAGCCAGACGAAATAGAACGATGAGCCGATCCAGGCGATGCCGACAATAAAATGCAGCCAGCGCCCCAGAAGGCTTAGCCATTCGATCCAGTAACCGCTCATAGATTGTGTTTGCCTTTGTTGATGCGTCCGTTAAACGACGGCACGGACCGATTGCTGGGCTTGCTCCTGCGCACGTGACGCCAGTACCTCGGCCGCCACGGCGATGGCGATTTCACCCGGCTGCTTGCCGGTCACCTGATCGATACCGATCGGACAAATGAGTTGTTGCAGAGAGGCGGCCGAATGTCCCAGCGCACGCAGTTTTGTGTCGAAACGTCGCCGTTTGGATCGGGAGCCGATGAGCCCGAGGTAGGCGCCGTCACGCTGGTGCGACAATAATGCGTCGACCAGTCTCAGGTCGAGTCCATGGTCGTGTGTCATGACCAGACAATGCGTTGTTGACGAGAGCTTGTTGACGACGTCGACGGGGTCGACCGCCAGCATCGGTATTACCGACTCGGGCCAATCGAATTCGAGCTGGGCCGCACGGGAGTCGACTACGATGATGCGGGCGTCCAGCGTCGCCATGACTTGGGCGCAGGCACGGCCGACATGCCCGGCACCGAAGATGGCGAGCTCGAGCGGCGCGGGTACGACGGTCTCGATGACGAACTGCGAGTTGGCATTGCGTTTGAGCCCGTCTGAGCGGTGGCTCGTGACTTCGAAAGGAACGGGTGAGCCCATCAAGCAGACATCGCCGTCATACAGCGCCTTGTTGCCATCTTCGTCAGTGATCAGCGTTGTCGTAACCCTGGCATCCTGACGATCGCACAACAGCTGAAGCCACGCCAGGTCGCTCGTATCGAGCCGCTCAGTGAACGTGTCGACAACGCCACCGCAGCACTGGCCGCACTGGCTGCCGAGTGCGTAGCGATGCCGCCGTGTCGGCGCAGCGTTGGTGTTCTGCAAAAGGCTCCGCGCCTTATCCTGGCAGGTATGCTCCAGATAGCCACCACCGATTGTGCCGCCCTCGGTCGAATCACTCAGCCAGAGTTTGCTGCCGATCTCACGCGGCGCCGAGCCGCGGATCGCCGTCACGGTGACGGTTGCGCAAACACCGTGCGCCTTGATCAATGCGGAAACCTGCCGCGGCCAGTCGTGCATCGCACTACCCCTGATGATCGCTATTGAGAGCGCGCAACACCGCTTCTGGCGTGGCGGGGGCATCGAGACGCGGTGGCGTTGTAGCCGCACTGGCCGCCGTCACCGCATCCTTGATCGCATGGAACACGGAAATGCCGAGCATCAGTGGGGGTTCACCGACAGCCTTCGAGCGATGGATGGTCTCCTCGCCGTTATCGACGGACTGCAGCATTTCCACTCGGAAATCGAGAGGGATGTCCGAACATGCCGGGATCTTATAGGTCGCCGGTGCGTGCGTGCGCAGCGCGCCGCGTTGGTCCCACCACAGCTCCTCGGTTGTCAACCAGCCGACGCCCTGAATAAAGCCCCCCTCAATCTGACCGAGATCGATGGCCGGGTTTAGCGACCGACCGCAGTCGTGCAGGATATCGACGCGCGTGATGCGATGTTCGCCAGTGAGTGTGTCGACCACCACTTCGCTGACAGCGGCACCATAGGCGTAGTAGTAAAACGGTCGGCCGGTCAGCGTCTTCTTGTCGTAATTGATTTTCGGCGTCTTATAGAAACCGGTCGCTGATAACGACACGCGCGCCATGTAGGCGAGTTTAACGAGCGCCGCAAACGTGACGACATGCTCGCCGGCAAGCACCTGGTTATCGCGGAACACAACGTCGCTTTCTGGGACTTCATAATATTCGGCGGCGAAGCGGGTCAGGCGTTTACGAATTTTCTCTGCCGCAGCTTTAGCTGCCATGCCATTGAGGTCCGAGCCGCTGGAGGCGGCAGTCGCCGAGGCATTCGGTACCTTGCTCGTGTCAGACGCCGTGATCTTGATGACATCGATATCGACCTGCAAAGCCTCTGCGACAACCTGCGCGACTTTCGTAAACAATCCCTGGCCCATCTCGGTTCCGCCGTGATTCAGGTGAATCGTACCGTCGGAATAGACATGCAACAGCGCACCTGCTTGATTCAGGTGCGTCGCAGTAAACGAGATGCCAAACTTGACCGGGGTCAGGGCAATGCCGCGCTTGAGTACGCGACTGTCCGCATTAAAGGCACGTATTTCGTCGCGGCGCGTCTGGTAGTCGCTGGATGCGACCAGTTGTTCGGTGATCTCATGAATGAGGTTGTGTTCGACGGTTTGGCCGTAGGGTGTGACATTACGGTCGTCATGACCGTAGTAGTTGAGTTGCCTAACGGCTAGTGGGTCTTTGTCGAGTGCGCGCGCGATTTCATCGATCACATACTCGATTGCAAACATGCCTTGCGGGCCACCGAAACCGCGAAACGCCGTATTCGATACGGTATTCGTCTTACACCGATGAGACACGATCGTCGCGTTCTCGAGAAAGTACGCGTTATCGGTGTGGAACATCGCGCGATCGTTAATCGCTCCGGACAGATCGGTCGACATGCCGCATCGCGACGCATATTCGAATTCGACGCCGAGAATACGGCCGTCATCATCGAAACCGACCGCATACTGCGTATAGAAGTCGTGGCGTTTG
>JBCAZB010000378.1:0-2985 GCA_038533315.1 Pseudomonadota bacterium
GCCTCTCGGGTCTCTGGCTTTAGACGCAGGTCCACACCGAGTGCCTGCATGTCATCCGCGAACGCATTCCCGAAAACATCGTCAGCGACCCGTCCGATGTACGCCGCATGGCCGCCGAGGCTTGCAAAGCAGGCGATGCTGTTGGCGACAGAGCCACCGGCGCTCTGTTGTGGGTCTTCCATCATCAAAAAGCGTTGCTGCGCTTCGACAGCATTGACGAGGGTCATCGAGCCGGGAGGCGCGCCAAGCTGGTCGACGACGTCATGCGATACGTGCGCCAAGACATCGACGATGGCATTGCTGATGCCCAACAGGGCGACTTTTTGTTCAGACATAGGGGCAGTCACTCGATAGGTTGCTGGCTATCCACACACTAGGGACACGCACGCCAGTCAGGATTCAGGGTTTAGGCAGGAATTCTGGAATTTGTTGAAGGATTTCGGCTAATGCAGGTTTGTGCTCGCGAATCTCGTCTTGATTGAGGCCGGACAGCTCATACGGCAGGACCATCCAATCGCGAGTCTCATGCACAAAGAAATCCGGCGGACGTAAGGTCTGTTCGCTCGGCCGGTACCAGATCGTAGCGATGCGGATATCTCTGGGCAGATTTCTGCGCGACTTACGGGCCAACTTATCGATGACTGCCTGAGCGCTTGAGCCGGTAGAGAACACATCATCGACGATGAGTAGTGATTGTGACGAGCTGACGTTTTCGAGCAAATAACGAAGACCGTGAACACGGATTGCGGATTTCTTGTCGGCGCGCTGTCGGTGGTAGGCGTCGATGCCCGCGTAGCTTGTCCTTACCGCGATATGGTCGGTGTCGATGCCCAGGTGCTCCAGTCCTTCCTGAACAGCAATGCCAACAGCGCTGCCACCCCGCCAAAGGCCCACGAGGAAGTCGGGTCGGAAGTCGCTTTCGTAGATTTGTACAGAGAGCTTGAAGGCGTCAACCAACATGCTGTTGGCGTCGACAAAGGTCTTGTTCGGTGGCGCAGTGCCCATGCAGTGCCTCGGCTTCATTTCTGCGGTAGGATGGCGAGTATAACGATTTCACAGCGATGGCGTGAGCCGTTCAGCGAGCGAAGAATGAAAAAAATTGTCTTGTCCGCCCAGGGTCTGATGGAAGATTCCATGCGGCTAGGTGCCAGAATCTTGCAGAGCGGCTTTCAGCCAACACTGATCATCGCCATTTGGCGTGGTGGTACGCCGGTTGGTATGGCGTTGCAGGAGCTGTTGAGCTATTGCGGTTGCGATGCGGATCACATCGCGATTCGGACCTCGTCCTACCATGGCGTAGACCAGCGCAGCAGCACAGTTAGCGTCCACGGCCTCGACTATATCGTCAACAAAATTAATGTCGAAGATCGATTGCTGATCGTCGATGACGTATTCGATACCGGGAATACAATCGCTGCGGTCATCGCGGAACTCGCTCGTCGCTCACGCGACAACATGGCCGACGACGTACGTATTGCGGTGCCGTGGTTCAAGCCGAGCCGCAACCAGACGACACTGACGCCGGATTATTATGTGCATGAAACGGACGAGTGGTTGGTGTTTCCGCACGAGCTCGACGCACTAACACCTGAAGAGTTGGCGGAACACCGTCCGGCACTGGCCGAGGTCATCGCACCGGTCAAAGCGCGTCAGCGCAGCGCCTAGCACGAGCCCGTCGCAGGCACCATACGACAACATGAGCTGGGGGCTGTATGTCGCAAACCTTGATTAGTTTATTGGGTATCGCACTGCTTGTGGCGATCGCAGTTGCTTTGTCGACCAATCGACGAGCGATTCGACCGCGGGTAGTACTCAGTGCTTTTGCCTTGCAAGCGGCCATTGCAGTAGTTGTGTTGTATTGGTCGGCGGGCCAGTCCGCCATACGTGGATTGAGTGCCGGATTTACGTCCGTTATCGCCTACGGCAATGAGGGAATTGCGTTCATCTTTGGCGAGCTGTTCACAGCTCAGCAATACCCCATCTTCGCTGTAAACGTACTCCCCGTAATTGTATTTTTCGCAGCGTTGATGGCCGTGCTGTATCACCTCGGCATCATGCAGTGGTTGGTGCGTATCCTCGGCAAAGGTTTGCAGGCGGTCATTGGTACAGGGCCTGTTGAGTCGCTGAACGCGGCCGCCAATATTTTTGTTGGGCAAACCGAAGCGCCGCTAGTCGTCAAACCGTACCTGGGTGGGATAACGAGGCCGCAGCTGTTCACCGTTATGGCGTCCGGTACCGCATCGGTTGCCGGCACTGTGCTCGCCGCGTACGCGGGTATGGGTGCGAAAATCGAATTCCTGCTAGCCGCCAGTTTTATGGCGGCACCTGGCGGACTACTGATGGCCAAGTTAATGATGCCAGACGAGGGACCTGTCGCAGCAGACGGCGCGCGCATCGATAACGTAGAAATTCCACGCGAAAAGAACGTTTTCCTTGCGGCGGCGAGCGGCGCTCAGGAAGGTGTGCGTCTTGCGGTCATGATCGGTGCGATGTTGCTGGCTTTCGTCGCGTTGATCGCGCTGTTTAATGGTGTGATCGGCGGCGTGTTTGCACTGTTTGGGATTGAGGGCGTCACACTGGAGTGGATCCTCGGTTGGGTATTTTCACCGCTAATGTGGTGTCTCAGTATTCCGTGGGAAGAAGCGCAGGTTGCCGGCAGTTTGTTCGGCAAGAAACTGATCTTGAATGAATTCGTCGCGTTCCTCGATTTCAATACGGCTAAGGAGTTGGTCAGCGAACGGACGGCAGCCATCATCACATTCTCACTGTGCGGGTTCGCAAACTTGTCATCGATTGCGATACTGCTGGGGGGGCTCGGCGTGTTGATTCCGTCGCAACGCGAGCTCATCGGCCAGTTTGGGTTCCGGGCTGTAATTGCCGGCTCGTTGTCGAACTTGATGAGTGCGGCGTTAGCCAGCTTGCTTATCTGACGACAGGGAGAACCCTGCCGGCAGCAAATCTGAGATTGACACTACCGTCCAGTTG
>JBCAZB010000379.1:0-2944 GCA_038533315.1 Pseudomonadota bacterium
GATTGACAGCAACCGAGCGGTGGGATTTTCAACGTGACATCACGGCGACCGCCAAACTGCAGGTGGAACTTGGCGAATCAGGCGCGTCACGCGCCGTCGACTTGAGCTACACCGACACAGTGGAAACCAGCGGCCATCATGGCGCCACCTGGTTCGAACATGCCGCCCTGGCAGATCGCCTTGAAGGCAAAGCGTCGACCGCGGCAACACCCGAGGAAGGCCTGTGGTCTGTCATCGTCGCTGCCGCAGCGCAACGCTCCGCGAGTACAGGTGAGGCGGTGGAGATCGCCACCTTCCTTGCCGACAACGGACTCGAACACTTACTGAATGAAAAGGACAACCCATGAGCACCATCGCTTCAGGTGATGCCCGCATGCCTGCCGTCGGGCTGGGCATTTGGAAGATCGATCGACCGGATACAGAAAAAGCCGTTCGTGATGCGATTGAAGTCGGCTATCGACATATCGACAGCGCTGCCGACTACGGCAACGAGAAGGAAGCGGGCCTCGGCATTGCCTCTGCGATCCAGGACGGGCTCGTGACCCGCGACGAGCTGTGGGTGACCTCCAAGCTCTGGAATACCTATCACGACCCCAAGCATGTTCGCGCGGCTTGTGAACGAACGCTCAGCGATCTCGGCCTCGACTATCTCGATCTGTATCTGATCCATTTTCCGATCGCGCTCGAGTATGTCCCGTTTGACGAGCGCTATCCCGCTGAGTGGTTTCGCGACCCCGATGCGAGTGAGCCGGAAATGAAACTAGCGAAAGTACCGTTATACGAAACGTGGCACGCGATGGAAGCATTGGTCGAAGCCGGTCTGGTGCGACAAATCGGCGTTTGTAATTATAACTCGGCGTTGCTCCATGACTTGATGACCTATGCCAGCATTAAACCGGCAATGCTGCAGGTCGAGTCTCATCCATTCCTCACCCAAGAAAAATTGCTGCGAACAGCAGCGCAGTACGATATCGCGGTCACTGCGTTTTCACCGCTGGGCGCGCTGTCTTACGTACAGCTTGATATGGCGAGCGCGTCTGACACGGTCCTCGATGCACCAGCAGTCGTTGCGGCGGCTGAGCGGGTGTCACGCACCCCGGCACAGGTTGTGCTGCGTTGGGGTATTCAGCGGGGCACCGCCGTGATTCCGAAAACATCCCGCAAGGAGCGGCTCGTTGAGAACCTGGCGCTGTTCGATTTTGAGTTGACGAATGAAGAGATGGCAACGATCAGCGCACTCAATCGAAACCGTCGCTTCAATGATCCCGGCGATTTTTGTGAAAAAGCGTTCGGGCGCTTCCATGCCATTTACGACTAGGGTCCTATTATGAGCACGATGAATATTGAATCGGTATCTGTTCCTGGGCAACAACACTATGAAGAGGTGTTTCCTGCTGTGCTGGCGGGGACAGGCACCTCACTTTCACTGGATGCGTTCACAGACTGGATCGCGGAGAACCGGGAATCACTTGTAGAGCAACTAGCCCGTCACGGTGCCATTTTGTTCCGCGGCTTTCCGATTGCAGACGCGCATGATTTTGACCGCGCGATCAGAGCGTTTGGCATGCCGAGCTTCACTTATGAGGAGTCGCTGTCCAACGCCGTCAGGGTGAACAAGACAGATATCGTTTTCACTGCTAACGAAGCGCCACCGGACGTATCAATCTATCTACACCATGAAATGGCGCAAACACCGCTGTTCCCCTCGCGGCTGTTCTTTTGTTGCGAGACAGCGCCAAGTAGCGACGGTGAAACACCGCTGTGTCGTTCAGATATTTTGTTATCGCGCCTCGCTGCGGCCGAGCCCGCGTTCGTTGCTTCTTGCGAGGCTCTAGGCGTGCGTTACATCAACACAATGCCGGCAGAAGACGACCCATTGTCCGGCCAAGGGCGCAGCTGGCGTTCCACGCTTGGCGTTAGCACCCAAGAAGAAGCGGAAGCACGGCTGGCCAAGCTTGGCTATTCTTTCGAATGGCAGCCTGACGGAAGCTTGCGCGCAATCACACCCGCTTTACCCGCGATCCGAACACTGGTGGATGGCCGTCGCGTGTTCTTCAATCAACTCATCGCAGCTTTTCGTGGCTGGCGCGATGCGAGCAAGTCAATTACGTTCGGAGATGGTTCACCGATGCCGTCCTCGGCGATGGATACCGCGATTCAGTTAGCGGATGAATTGTCATTTGATCTGGCCTGGCAAGCGGGTGATATCGCTTTAATTGACAACTATCTTGTAATGCATGGACGTCGCCCGTTTGTCGGACAACGACGCGTGCTGGCATCACTCGTCGCCGATGATGGCACACGACTGGCTGAGGCCGGCTAGGCGTCGAGCGGAACTGTATCGTCGAGTTGAGCCAATGGCGTTTTAAAGACTCGCCAGAACACTTCGCTCATTCTCGACTGCATTGTATCGAGGAAGCCGTCGACATCATCCAGGCCGGTAAAGGTGTCAAAGCCCCGCTCAAGAAACAGATGCAAATCAACCACCCCTGCGAGACGCGCGGGCATGCGCATCGTTCGTAAGAGGGAGCGAATCATCGGCAGCCGCACGATGCCAGCCAAAGTCTCGCCCGCTTGGCGTGTCATGCCGATGAGCTCGTGAAAATCACTCATGGATGCAACTTTTCGGCTGGCCGCACAGTATTCTCGTTCTGTGATGGTTTCGCCGGCGGAAAGCGTATTCTTGAGTTGGTTTGCTATACCCAAATTGATTTCGAGAATCCGCGCATTCAGTGTCATGGCTAGCGCCAAAGCGTCCAGAGCCCCGGTTGGCAAGAAGCGTGTCATCAGATTAGCCACGCGTTCGAGCTCTCGGTCACGGTTTGCAATGCCGGTTCCGGTGAGATCGCTCACCACGAAGTCGATCGCGTCGGCATAACCGTGCCTGTCCTTTAGGTCTTCGTAGAATGGCATAAAGTATGCGAGCTGCAGTGAAATGAAAGCC
>JBCAZB010000380.1:0-2914 GCA_038533315.1 Pseudomonadota bacterium
CAGGTCGCCCAAAAATTAATCAGTCGAATCTTGCCCTGCCAGTCGGCGAGGCTGTTGCTGCCGCCATCCAGGTTTGGCAGGCGCAGCGCGGACTGTTTGTCCGCATTAGCAACGCTTTGAGCTGCAGCAGCACGTGCCTGCGCTTCGATGGCACCCGGTCGTGCGATGGTTTCCGGGTCGGGCGCGCCGGCAAGCTGGTAACTGGTCAAAAAGCCGAGGCCTGCTGCCGTGGTTAATACCACGACGTAGAGGATAATCTTGTAGGTCATCGCGCGATTATAACGCGGTACGCCCGGCCGTTGCCGTCGCGGATTCTGTGGCAGCGCGGACGTGCGGCTCGAATTTGTCGGCTTTCATATAGCCGACCACTTGAAAACCCGGTCGCTCGACACCGTCCGGGCCGAAGAAAATAATCGACGGCGGGCCAAAAATGCCAAAGCGTTTCAGCAATGCCTGATCATCATCGTCGTTGGCCGTGACATCGGCTTGCAGCAAAACGGTGTTGTCCAGCGCGCTGATGACTCCGGCGTCTGTGAACGTGTATTTCTCCATCTCTTTACACGACACACACCAGTCCGCGTAGAAGTCGAGCATCACCGCCTGACCGTTTTGGTTGGCGTCAGCGATGGCGCGTTCGAGGTCGCCGACGGTTTTGATGCGTGCGAACTTGAGCTCCGCGTGCTCCTCGGTGACCGATGCACCCCCGCGATTGGCGAGCAGTGAGCCTTCCAGCGGGCGCAGTGGGTCATGCCCCCCGGTGGCTGCACCGATGAAAAGCAGTGCGCCGTACAGCATCGCCAGCATGCCAAAGCCCTTGCCGAACTTCTGGCCACCGGTGGGTTGCGGCGCTAGCGGTGTCAGCGCGCCCAAATGCACGCCGGCCATGAATATCAGGATCGCCCATAACAGCAACACAACCTCGCCCGGTAGTAAACGTGCGAGCATCCAGACAGCGAGACCGAGCATCACGAAGCCGAAACCTTGCTTGACGGTTTCCATCCATGGCCCGACCTTTGGCATCAGTCGTCCTGCCGATGCGCCGACCACGAGTAATGGTGTACCCATGCCCATCGACAGCGAGAATAAAGCGAGACCGCCGCGGAAAACGTCACCGGACTGGCCGATGACAGCGAGCGCCGCGACCAATGGTGGTGCGACACACGCGGTGACGACGAGCGACGACAAAGCGCCCATGACAAAAGCGCCGACGGCAGTGCCGCTTTTCTGATTGCCGGAGACCGTCGCGAGTTTAGTCTGGATCGCAGACGGCATCTGCAGGTTAAACACGCCGAACATGCTGAGTGCGAGCAGCACAAACAAGCCAGCGAAAGTGGCGAGTATCCACGGCTGCTGGAACACGGTTTGCGCTTGCTGGCCTGCTGCGGCGAACAGTGCGCCAGCAACGGTATACGTGAGTGCCATACCGAGCACGTAGAGCAGCGCCAGTGTAAAGCCACGCATCGGTGTTACATTTTCGCCATCGCCGGCAATGATCCCGGACAAGATCGGCACCATCGGCAGCACGCAAGGCGTCAATGACAGCACAAGTCCGGCTGCGAAAAATGTGCCGAGCACCAGCAACAGGTTGCCGCTGCTGATCAGTGCCGCGAGCTGGTCTTGCTCGGAGACCGGTCCGCTGTCGGCCAAGGCAGCAACATCAACTCCAGCGCCAGCGGGCAAGCTGATGTCGAACACACGCTCGATCGGGTTGAAACAAATACCGTCCTCTTCACAGCCCTGATAACGCAAGGTCAGTGTCTGCACACTGGCTTCGGTACTCTCGCGTGCAATCGCGAACGTCGCGAAGACGCCGTCGTAATAAACTTCGGTGTCGCCGAAGTACTCGTCACTCTTGGGCTGGCCAGCCGGTAGATCGACATCGACAATGCGCAGGCCCGGCGCTGCGAAATTGGCCTGTATCTCAGTCTTGTACAAATAGTGCTTGGGTGCGATCTGCCAGCCGATCTCGATACTGTCAGCTGCGACGCGGGTCACGATCGGCGCGAATGCCTGGTCGGGGTCCAGGCTCGTGGTCGACAACGCCGCATCGAACGGTGAATCGCCAACAATCGAATCGCTCGAGAGCGCGGCAGCCGTGAGCGCGACCGGATAGCGCTGTGTGGTTGGCGGGAAGCAGATTCCAAATTCCGACGAGCAGCCTTGTGAACGAATGATCAGTGTCGCCTCGCTGGCGCTGCCCGAGTAAGGGATTCTGACCTGAAAATCTTCCGGGTAAATTTGCTGCTCACCGAAGAATTCATCCGAGTGATCCTCGCCCCGCGGCATCAAAGGCTCGCCAAGGTTCGTACCCGTGCCATCGATCGACAGTTTGATCTTCTCGCGGTACAGGTAATAGCCGGGCAAGACGCTCCAGTCGATCACAATCTCGTCGCCGTCAACGGCTACCGCGTGGGTGAAAGCCTGGTTGGCTGGCACCAGCTCGTCCGCTGCCCAGCCAGTCGCTGTGATGCTCAGTAGTCCGAGCAGCAAAAGTCGTCGCAAAATGTTCATGAGTTAAGATGCCTTGAACGTCGGGTTGGGCGATAAGACCTCGCTTATCGCCATTTTATCGCAGCTAACGATAACGGATTGTAGTGATCTACTCTGTTGCGCCTGTCTCGTTTTGGCGCCGACAGTCATCGCCCTGATTTGTAGGCAATCACCGACGATTTCACCCTTGAATTGTCATTTTTCGTCTATATCATTAGCACTCCTTGTGGCTGAGTGCTAACAACTCACGTAGTCGCAAACAAAAATTTATTGTAATTCAAATACTTGGAATAGGAGACATCATCGATGAACATTCGTCCGCTTCATGATCGCGTCATCATCAAGCGCATGGAGGAGGAGCGCACATCGCCTGGCGGTATCGTTCTTCCCGATGCGGCAACCGAAAAACCGGTCAAGGGCGAGG
>JBCAZB010000381.1:0-2871 GCA_038533315.1 Pseudomonadota bacterium
CCGATCGGCGTACACGTTGCATCAGGCGATCAGCCCTTTCACCCAGCCCCACAGGCCGGTGCCGTTGGCGAGAACGATCAATACACCAACCGGAGCCACAAACCTTGCAGCGAAACGCCAGACTTTGTACACGGTACCGTTCGTGCCAAGCTCAGACGAGCTGGAATTGCCGCACATGACCCAACCGGCGAAGATCGTGATTAACACGCCGCCGAGCGGCAGCATGATGTTGGTGGTCAGGTAATCGACGTTATCGAACCAGGTACCGGCAAGGAACGTGGCGTCCGACAAGACATTGAACGACAGCGCGGTACCGACACCGAGGAACCAGATGACCCCACCGATGACCGATGCCGCCGCGCGGCGGGTCATCCCGAATCGCTCCACGACCCAGGCAACGGCCGGCTCCATCAAACCGATCGCGGATGTGAGAGCTGCGAAACTCAGCAACACAAAGAAAAGGGTGCCGAAAATCAGTCCGCCTGCCATGTTGCCGAATGCCAATGGCAACGTCACGAACACGAGTCCAGGACCCGCGGCGGCACTCAGATCGTTGGCAAACACGATCGGAAAAATCACCAATGCCGACAGCAGCGCGATTGACGTATCCGCGATCACAACGGTGACCGACGCATTAGCGATCGAGGTTTCCTGCGGCAAATACGCGCCGTACGCCATGATGGCGCCCATGCCGATACTCAACGAGAAGAAGGCCTGGCCCAGTGCGACGAGCAGACTCTGCAAAGTCAGCGCCGAGAAGTCCGGCGTGAACAGGAATTTCACGCCCTGCATGAAATAGCCGGTGGTCATTGCATAGATCAGCAAGACGAGCATCAGCGACAACAAGCCGGGCACCATGAATTTGACGGCTTTCTCAAGCCCCTTCTCGACGCCTTTGGCGACGACGAAGACCGACAACAGCATAAACACTGAATGCCACAACAACACACGCTGCGGGGAGCCCGTCAGATCGTTAAAGACCGCATTGATACCCGCGGCATCGACCTGGTGGAACGATCCGGTCAAGCTTGCGATGACGTAGTCGAGCGACCAGCCGGCAATGACGCTGTAATACGAAAGAATCAATACGCCCGCGAGTACACCCATGCCGCCGACCCAGCCCCATTTGCTGCTGGAGCCTTCTTCTTTCCCGAGCAGCGTCATGGTTTCGATCGGGTTGCGACGACCCCGTCGGCCCAGAATGATCTCGGACATCATGACTGGCAGACCGACCACGAGACAGCACGCGAGATAGACCAGAACGAACGCGCTCCCGCCGTTGGCGCCCGCCTCGTAAGGAAATTTCCAGATGTTGCCGAGGCCTACCGCAGAGCCGGTGACCGCCATGATGAATGCGAATCTCGACGACCATTGTCCGTGCAAGGAAGTGCGGCCTGTTGTAGACCCCTGAATATTTGCCACGCGCTGTAACCCCTCGTCATACGTGTTTTTTTGCGGATTTTGCGTGAATTGAGGCAAAGTCACAACAACAAAGCTTGCTAACGCATTGAAACCACCCCATATCTTCACGGTGCGGTATGATGCCGAGCGCTTCCATAGACACTGCAACACGAATGGCCAAGCAAAAGAAATCCAAAACTCCGCCCAACACGATTGCTGTCAATCGGAAGGCGCGCTTCGATTACCACATTGAGGAAAAAATCGAGGCGGGTCTGGTGCTGGAAGGCTGGGAAGTCAAAAGCCTGCGGGCTGGCAAAGCGCAGATCACCGAGTCTTTCGTGCAGATCCATGGCGGCGAGGCCTGGCTGTTCAATGCAAACATCACCCCGCTGTTGACCGCATCCACGCATATCAAACCGGACCCCACACGACGGCGGAAGCTATTGCTACATCGGGATCAACTCGACCGGCTGGTCGGTGCGGTAGAACGCAAGGGCTACACGATCGTGCCGCTGGACCTACATTGGAAAACCGGCCGTGCAAAGCTCACTATCGGCTACGCCAAAGGCAAGAAGCTGCACGACAAGCGCGCCGACAGCAAAGACCGCGACTGGCAGCGACAAAAAGCCCGCATTCTCAAGCACGGTTAGTGACGTGGCCACTGCCGGATGGCCCGGCAGCGACCCCGTGACAAAAACCGCTAGTCGTTATAAGCGATGCACTCGATCTCGACACGGGCATCGAGCCCAAGGCGGCTAACCTCGACCGCGCTCCGCGCTGGCGGGTTGCGGAAGAAGGTGGTGTAGACATCGTTCATCGCCGCCCAGTCATCCATATCAGCGAGGAACACCGTGCATTTCACAACGTCGTCTGGCGTCAGGTCGAAATCGGCCAAAGCCCGCGACATGTTTTGCATGGCTTGCAGCGTTTCCGCGCCGATCCCACCGGCCGCTAACTCGCCCGTGCTTGGTGACGTGCCAAGTACACCGGACAAGAACACAAAGTCATCAGCGGCGACGGCATCCGAATACGGCTTGCCCGCACTGCCTGATGAGTAAACATTGCGGTAGCGTGGCGCATCGTCGTCGGTGTCGTTCACGCTGATCACGCAACCGCTCAACGCGACCGCCGCGGTAGCGGCAACAATTAGTCGAAACATCGGTTATCTCCTCGATACTGGATAAGACAATTCTTAAGGCAACTCACTGCCGCAAATTGTATCGAAACAGCAGCATCAGGCTAGTGATTCGCCTCGTAAGCGCTGCAAAAACACGCCATCAGTAGCCCCACCAAATCCCCAGATGAAACCCTACCTAATTTATATTTATCAATCATTTACAAGCGTTTTCTTCCAAAACCTGTAGCTTACCGCGCGCGGGCCACAATAGTTTTGCGGCTCAACAATATTGCATATCGACGGTTGGCACCCCATATTAAGATGACACATCAAGGGGGCGACATGGCTTCGAC
>JBCAZB010000382.1:0-2871 GCA_038533315.1 Pseudomonadota bacterium
AACGAGCGCGGCGCTGAGGCGCTTGAGCAATGCGGATTCGTTCGTTCACGCTGGCGGCCACGTTGACGATAGTCGCCTGCGGTGGCGGTGGCTCAGCAGAGACCGTGCCGCCGACTGCGGGGCCGCCACCGTCCCCACCGCCGAGCCAGCCACCACCAGCGACGGATTGCACCGGCACCCACCTGATCAATGTGGTTGCTGCATCGGACGACGGCGACAGTCTGGCTGGTAATGGGCCCGCACTCGCGATCGATGACAGCTTCGCGCCGACGTCGTTCTGGTCATCCCCCGGAGATGCCAAAACGCTGACCCTCGACCTTGGTGCGCGCCACCTGATACGCGAGGTGGGCATTGCATGGCGTGCTGGCGATCAGCGTTCGGCGTCGTTCGCGGTTTTGTCCTCTGAGGATGGCACCAACTTTGAGCCGCTGCTGTCGAATCAGCAGTCATCCGGCGAGTCCGAACAGTTCGAACGTTACGTCACTACGGCGACACCGGCGCGTTATCTGCGCATCGACAACTTTGGCAATTCGCAGACCACGGACAACGAGATTGTTGAGGCCACCGCCTTCGGCTGTACCCTTGATACACCAAACGCCGTATTGGAGGCGAGCAATGTCACTGCCGCCGACTTTGGTCTCGATCCATCGCTGCCACCGGGTAGCAATTTTGAGCTTTTGAGCTGGAAGCTCGATACGCCCGCCGATCTGGATGGCAACGGTATTGGCGATACGGCCAGCGAAACGGATCTCGATGGCGGTTTCACCGATCAGCATTTCTATACCGATGCCGATGGGGCGATGGTGTTCTGGTCGACGATCGCTGGAGAAAAAACTTCGGCCAACACGAGTTTTACGCGTTCGGAGCTGCGCGAGATGTTGCGGCGAGGTAATCGCGGTGTCAGCACCCGTGGCGTCAATCGCAACAACTGGTTGCTAGGCTATCAGCCCGATCCTGGTGTGCCGGTTGGCGGACGCAATGGCGTGTTGAGTGCGACGCTCGCAGTGAATCACGTGACTGAGACCGGCTCACGTAGTCAGGTTGGTCGCGTCATTATCGGGCAGATACACGCAGAAGATGACGAGCCGATTCGTCTGTACTACCGAAAGTACCCGGAAAACGACAGAGGTTTCGTCTACTTCGCGCACGAGTTGCGAGGCGGTGATGATATCTACTTCCCCGTTTTGGGCCCGGTAAACAGCGATCTGGATCGAGCGCCAACGGACGACGCCAATCCGGAAAATGGCATCGCGCTCGGAGAGATCTTCTCTTACGACATCGTGCAACAAGGCTCGCGTATCGATGTGATCCTGCGCCGCGGCGATAGCAACGGCCCGATCATCGGGCACAATGTTGTCGATATGAGCGCGCAGAACAGCGACTATGACGTTGCCTTTGAATGGATGTATTTCAAGGCGGGTGCCTACACGCAAAACAACACGGGTGACGATACGGATTTTGACCAGGTGACGTTCTACGCGCTTGTCAACAGTCACGACTAAGCGGATTCTGCTGGTCCGGCGGCCGTTGATCGCCGGGCGTCAAATCGAGTTGTCGGCATGCCTGGCGAGCTTGCGCTAGTATCGTGAAACGTCAAAGCAAAGCAAGGCGCACTCATGCTACTGAACACCCCGACGGTAGAACCTGGCAAAGATGCCATTGAGTTCATGCTGTTCGATCCAGACGGAAACGCGTTCCGTCTGGCCGATGTCAAAGGCGAGAACGGCACGTTGGTCGCCTTTATCTGCAATCACTGTCCGTACGTGAAAGCGATTGCTGATCGATTGGCGGAAGATGCCAGAATGCTGCAAGCGGACGGGATTGGTGTCGTTGCAATCAATGCCAACGACTATGTGCGTTATCCAGCCGACAGCCCGGCCCGGATGCGCGAATTCGCCGCTCAGCATCAGTTTCCGTTTCCCTATCTCATCGATGAAGATCAGTCGGTAGCTCACGCTTACGGTGCCGTTTGCACGCCCGATTTTTTTGGCCTCAATGCAGCCGGGCAATTGCAATATCGGGGGCGGCTGGACAGCGCAGGCATGGGCCCGGCCGAGGATCGAACGCCCGAGTTGATCGAGGCGATGCGTCAGGTCGCAACTACCGGTAGCGGACCTGAGGCGCAGCACGCGAGTATCGGTTGTTCCATCAAGTGGCGCGATTAGCCTCGAAGAGCCATGGTTTTCCACCTGTGACGTTGCTTTACGCGTGACCTCGACCCGGTAAATTGCGATACTGCGGACCATCCGGGGCGATTCGCACCGCTTATATTTCTAGGGGAATCACGATGAACCAGCTTAAGTTGGCGCTGATGGCGTCTGTTTTTGCCGTTTTGGCGGCCTGCGGCAATAGCGAGGAGGCAGCGTCGGACGCACCGGCGGCTGAGGCTCCCGCGGCATCGGCCGACGATATTTCGGTGACGGCCGAGGAGCTTGCCGGTAATCCGTTTCTGCAAGATTGGGACACGCCATTCGGTGCACCTCCATTCGATATCATCAGCGACGATCATTTCCTACCGGCCTTCAAGAAGGGCATGTTGGAGCAACGTGACGAAGTCGCGGCGATCGTTAACAACCCGGAGCCGCCGACTTTTGAGAACACCATACTGGCGCTGGAAGAGGTCGGTGACCTCGCGTTGAAAGTGGGCCTCGTCTTTGGGCCTTTGGCAGGCACAGAGCTCAATGCCAAGAAACGTGAGCTGCAAGGCATCATTTATCCGATGTGGACCCGCGAGTCTGACAAGATTTCGCTGAACGACACATTATGGCAGCGCGTGAAAACGGTTTATGAGTCGCGTGATACGCTGAGCCTCAACGAGCAGCAGGCGCGGCTACTTGAGCTGACCCACCGCGGTTTTGTCCGTTCTGGTGC
>JBCAZB010000383.1:0-2869 GCA_038533315.1 Pseudomonadota bacterium
GTCAATGGGCGGCATTGTCGCTTTCGAGATGTGGCGTCAGGCGCCGGCACGTATCAGCCATCTGGCGTTGTTGGATACGACGCCGTTCGCAGACCCTCCGGATCGCCAGGCAAAACGCCTTTCGCAAATCGCCAAAGCATCGGCGGGCGGACTGCGCGAATTGGCTGCAGAATCGCTAAAGCCAATGTACTTGAGCGAAGCCCATCGAGAAGACGAAGCGCTACTCGACGAGATCCTGGATATGGCGATGGCGCTCGGTCCCGACGTCTTCGAGAGTCAGTCTCTTGCGTTAAGAAACCGCCCTGACAGCGTGCCGACGCTCCGCAGCATTTCGGTGCCGACCGCCATCATCTGCGGCGCGGAGGACCAACTCTGTACACCGGACACACACCGACTAATGGCCGATGCGATACCGGGTGCGACACTGCACATACTGAGTGATTGCGGCCATATGGCGACCATGGAGCAACCCGCGAAGGTCAGTGCAATACTGGCAGATCTGCTGCAACCAACGAATCGAGACGAAAAGGCGATGACACAATGAAACCCAACAGCCAGCGCATTCACACCACACATGTCGGGAGCCTACCGCGATCGAAAGGCGTCACCGATGTCGTTTTCGCACGAGAACGGGGCGAGTCGCCGGCAGATGGTGATGCGATCATCGCTGCCGCTGTCGACGAAACGGTCGCGAGGCAAGTAGCGGCCGGCGTTGATTACGTCAGTGATGGCGAGATGAGCAAGATCAGCTACGCGACCTACATCAAGGACCGGTTGACCGGCTTCGATGGCGACAGTGAGCGACAGCCGCCGAGCGACCTCGAGGACTTTCCCGGTTTTCTGGCTAGGCAGGCCAGCTCGGGCGGTACGCCGACCTACCGACGACCCTGCTGTGTCGATCACATCACCGTCAGCGATCGGCGTCCGTGCGAAACTGATATCGCGCAGTTCGGCACTGCCATCAGTAAACATCAGCCCACTGGCGGTTTCATGAATGCGGCATCTCCTGGCGTCATCGCGCTGTTTCAGCCGGACCGGTTCTACAACAATCACGATGACTACCTCGAAGCGCTATCCAACGCGATGGCTACCGAGTACCGGATGATCATCGATGCCGGCTTCGATCTGCAGCTCGACTCGCCGGACATCGGCCTCGGGCGCCATATGATGTTCAAGGACCGATCCGATGAAGACTACGTCAAGCTCGCCAGCAGTCATATCGAAGCACTCAACGCAGCGCTCGAAGGTATCCCGAAGGAACGGGTCAGACTGCATGTCTGCTGGGGCAATTATGAAGGCCCGCATCATCACGATGCATCGATGTCGCTAGTATTGCCAATAGCGCTTCGCGCCAACATCGGCGTGCTGCTGTTCGAGTCTTCTAATCCGCGTCATGCACACGAGTGGCGCGTGTTTGCCGAGAGTGACCTCCCTGAGGATTTGCTGCTGGCACCCGGCGTGATTGATTCGACGACCAACTTCATCGAACACCCTGAGCTGGTGGCGGAACGCATCGAGCGGTTTGCCAACATCGTCGGTCGCGAGCGAGTGATAGCCTCGTCCGACTGCGGGTTCTCGACATTCGCCGGATACGGTGCGGTGGATGAGGATATTGTCTGGGCGAAACTGGCAGCGATGCGCGATGGTGCAGCAATCGCGTCAAAGCGACTATGGAGGCAGGCAGCGTGACACGATGCACAACATTCCGACAGTCACTTAGAGGAGGCCGTGCAATCACCGGTACGTTTATGAAAACGCCTTCCATGATCGTGGCTGAAGTCCTTGGCTTGAGTCAGCTCGACGTGGTTTGTCTCGACGCCGAGCATGCCCCATTTGGGCGGCTTGAGCTTGATGCCTGCATCGCTGCCCTCCGCGCTGCCGACATGCCATCACTGGTTCGTGTGGCCAGCGACTCGCCGCACGATATTCGCAATGCGCTGGATAGCGGGGCCACTGGTATCCTCGTACCGCATGTCACCTCCGGCGAACAAGCGAAGGCAATCGTCAAAGCTGCACACTTTGGCGAAGGGGGTCGCGGTTATGCCGGATCCCCGCGCGCCGCCGGTTACGGTACCAAAGCAATGGCGGATCATCGTTCGGATAGTGACCAACACACCGCTGTTGTTCTGCAGATCGAGGACCTCGCCGCGCTCGATCATGTGCAGGCAATTGCAGAGAGTGGCGCCGACGCGGTGTTCATCGGACGCGCCGATCTTGCCGTCGCGATGGACCAGCCCGTCAGTGCGCCCGAGGTGATCGACGCAGTTCGCGCAGTCTGCGATACCGCGTCGCGAGCGGGCGTCACGGTCGGCATGTTTACGCCCGCGCTCAATGAAATTCCGGCGTGGCGCGAAGCCGGCGCCGAGCTATTCCTGCTGGCATCGGACCACGCGTTTCTAATCGGTGGCGCCAATCGTCTGGTTGAATCAGTAGCGCCGTGACAAAGGCGCAGTAGCGGCTGACAGCGGTGATTAGTCGACCGCGATGCCTAGCCGGTAAAAACGATTGGCGTTGGACATGAATAACGCATTGCGCGTCTGCGCATCCAACACAGCCACAATCTCAGCGTAGGCCGCAAAGACGCCAGCATAGTCGCGGTACAACTTGTCGACCGGGAAGTTAGAGCCGAACATGCAACGGGAAGCGCCAAACGTCTCAATACAAAACTCAACCAGTGGCGCGATATCGCGCACGGTCCAATTGTGATTAAACATACCGAATCCAGATAGCTTGCAGACGATCTGAGGCTGCTCACTCAACGCACGTATGCCGTCCTGCCATTCAGCGATGCCGTTCTTCGAGAAATCCATCGGCGAACCGGCGTGACACAACGCAACCGGCAACGTCGGTACCGCAGCAAATGTCCGTG
>JBCAZB010000384.1:0-2865 GCA_038533315.1 Pseudomonadota bacterium
AGGCGAGCTGTTGCTGGCCTACACGCTGAACCGCGACATCCGCTATCCGTCATTCAACCCGGCAGTAGAGTCTTCGAATTCGCGCGCTAGCAGCGAACCCGAAGCGGATATCATCGCGGCTACACTGGACACCGGTATGACTTTCTCGCGCGGTGCCGTCACGTTTGAGCCGTATCTCGGCGTCGAGTACCTCGATGTCACGATCGACAGTTTCGCCGAAGACCGTAGCGTCAGTTTACTCAGCGGACTGATCGACACAGACGCGTTCAACCTCGTTGTCGATGAGCAAACGTTTCAGTCTCTGGACGCGACGTTCGGTGCCCGGCTGACCTATGCGTTCACACCGAAATGGGGCGTGGCGTTGCCGTACGTCAGTGTCGAATACCATCGCGAGTTCAAAGACGAGCCACGTTCGATTCGCGCGCGCTATGCCGGCGCCGGCGATGATTCGTTTGCATTCGCTGTGCCGACCGATCCTTTCGACAGCGATTTCTTCGTCTGGTCCGTGGGCATGTCATCGGTCATCCGAGGCGCGCGCCAGCAGCGCTATGGCGAAGCGGCAGCCGGCGGCGTCAGCATTTACCTGCAATACCAGTCAGTCGAGGACCTCGAGTTTTTCGACGAGCAGACATTCTCGGCCGGTCTTCGGTATGAGTTTTAATGCGACAAAAAAGGAACGAATAATCGTCCTACTTGCGGGCCTGCTTGTCTTAGGGTGTGAATCAACGCCGCAGTCCTACGATTTCACTAACGCGGAATATAAACGCGTGTCCTGTGCGACATTTCAGTCATGAATGGAGTGCACCTAGAGGAAATTCGGCGGCGTCACATTATCAATGATCAGTAACCCGTCGTACTCAGCCGACAATACCAACGGCAACTCAATTTCGCCCCAAGCCCAAGTAGGGGTCGGTAAGTCAATCCAGGCCCCACCTGCACTCCGCGGCGCATTCTCAAGATCGAGGAACAACCACGAGAGGCGGCGAGAATAAAAAATCGCCTCCAAGCTGTTATCCAGCGGCGGCGCAATCGTCCTGCGAGCACCATCCGGAAAGTCATGCTGTCCGCGATACATATAGAAGCCGATGGTGTACATCTGGTCTTCCAATGTGCGGTGGACAATGGCACCCATATTTGCATCCGGAACAAGCCCTGTTCCTTGATGGCGAAGGTGCGCGTTGTGGGCCCATACGATCACTTTCTCATTCGAATAGACCGTCTCGCTGAGCGCAATGAGGTTGCTCGCCATGCCGCGATCACGCTCAGCGTAACCTCTTCCAAGTGAAAACTGTTGTGTGATCTGGTCTGCCCAATCAGGACTGGTCCGAGCATATTGGACGGCGATCCGCACTTCCCTCTCAGAAAACTCACCATCAGCGGTAACCACCGAAAGACTCGCCTCGAGTTCGTCCGCAATGAGTTGATAGTCCGCACGAATCTGCGGGATAGCGTCGCGGAGAGTGACCATCACCGCGTCTGATGCGCTGCTTGCACCGAGCGCTGCACGTGCGAGCCCCCTGTAGTCGCTTTCGATTGCGAAGACAGAGTCAGCACGATCAGATGAGATTTTTCGAAACATCGCACGTAGCTGACTGCCACGTTCGTCGAAGTTGACACCGCTCGCTTGAACATCGAAACCGGTGACTCTTAGCGGTGTTGCGGTAGTTTGCGTTGAACGCACGTAGTCGAGGAGCTCAAGAACCGTTCGAGTGTGCCAAACCGAGAACAGGCAACTATTCATCGCATTGCGTGCAAGATCACTCTCAAGAAAAACCTGGGCGCGCTCACAATCGAACAGCCCACCCTCGAACGCCAGTACGTTAAAGCCCTGAACCTCGTGGAGGTACTTGATCAAGCGCAGCTTCGCCTGTGAGTATTCCTCGACGCCATGACTACTCTCACCGAGAGAAACGATTCGCTTCCCGTCAATAAGCGGGCCGAGGAATTCCAGGTCTGAGAAGTCGTCGTCTTCCGTAAGTGAGCGAACTACCGACACGTTGTCTGCAAACCAGCTTGCGGATTCACCGGTGACGAAAGCGGCTGCCGGATCTGCGGCTGTGCGCAGTTGCGCGTCGGACAGAAGCCCGCTGACGGGCGTTGGCGGCAATGAGGTGGGCGGCACAGCCGAACTGTCGGACGAACCGCCACCGCATCCAGCGGTAGCGCACATCGCCACCATGAAGATCAGTGAGAAAACACGACGTTGTCTCATCCGGAAATTCTGCATCAGCCGCGTCCCCGCGCGTCCACCTCAGGCTTCCGTTATATCATCAACAACGCGCGGCGTCGCACCCTTGCTTTAGGGATGTCACTTCACGTTTCGTCGTCATCGAGCGGCTCGATCAGGCGAGGATCTTCATTGCGGGCATTATTGACGGCCGTAGACACGACCCGGCTGTCGAGATGATCGGCATAGGCTTCTGCGTTCATGTCCCGAAACACCGGCGGATTGCCTTCGTTACCGGCGAGCCAGTGCTCGGCGTCCACATCATCGAGCATGACCGGCATGCGATGATGTAGATGCGCAATGGGGCCTGCCGACGGCATCGTCAACACACTGAATGTCTCCAGTGGCTCATCTTCGCCGTGCCAGGTCTCCCAAATACCGGCCATCGCCAGCGGCTGATCATCGTTACGATGAATATAGTGCGGGCGTTTCTTGCCCGCGACCGTCAACCACTCGTAGTAGCCATCGGCCGGCACGAGGCACCGTCGCTCAGCAAATGCTTTTCGATACGCAGGCTTCTCGGCGACCGTCTCGGCACGCGCGTTGATCATTCGCGATGCCATCTTCTTGTCTTTGGCCCAGAACGGCACAAGCCCCCAGCGCATCATGGACAACTGGCGTTCGCCCGCCGCATCCAT
>JBCAZB010000385.1:0-2832 GCA_038533315.1 Pseudomonadota bacterium
CTTTTTCCTTCATCATCGGCCCGAGCGTGGAGCCGATCGCAGAAACGCTAGCGATCGCCGAACCGGACACCGCACCGAACATCATCGACGCGCCGACATCGACCTGGCCGAGACCACCGCGTGTGCGACCGAGTGCTGCGTCGGCGACGCGGATCAACCGCTCCGCAATGCCGGCACGATGCATCAGGTCACCGGCAAAGACGAAGAACGGGATCGCCATCAATGCGAAAATATTCATGCTCGCTGCCATACGCTGAAAACCAACGATCAGCGGAATATCGAGCACAAAAAAAGTAACAAGAGACGCCGCGCCCAGCGCGAAGGCCACCGGTACGCCAATCACCAACAGCACCAGCAGCGTCAGGATGAGAACAGTCAATTCCATTGCGACACCACCTCTTTGTTACGCCATTCCGCGACCAGCTGTTCCAGCGCAAAGCCCGTCACGAGCACACCGGAAATTGCAATCGGCCAATAGGCAAAGGCTCTCGAAATACCGAGTGTCGGTATCACATGTTGACGAGTCTCAGCCGCGAGCTCTAAACCGTAGACCACCATCGCGACGCCGAATGCGACCACGACACAGTGCGCGAACAACACGACAAAACGGCGCAGGCCACCTGGAAGGTTGTCGGCAAACACGCCGATACGAATATGAAAGCCCTCACGTATGCCAGCGGCGGCAGCGAGAAAGACATACCAGATCATCAACAGTAACGCGGCTTGCTCGGCCCATGCGGGACTGTTGTTCAATACGTAGCGTGCGAACACCTGCAACGCGATGATGCCCGTCATGATCAACAGCCCAATGATCGCCACCCACTTGGTAAAGTTGCTGATGCTGCGACTGGCTGAATCGAATCGACTCTCCACTTAGTTCCCCTCGTCGAGACCGATAATCTCGTCCACTAGCGCCTGCATCTCGGGTGTCGTCACAAAACGATCCCAGACCGGCAACATTTTTTCTGCAAAAGCCGCCTGATCGACGGATTCAACAATCTGCACACCGTCGTCGATCACACGTTGACGCGACACGCCGACCCGCTCGTCCCACAACGCACGCATGATCGGCACTGAATCGACTGCCGCCTCGTGCAAATAGGCTTGTTCTTCCGGTGACATCCGGTCCCAGCTGCGACGCGAGCCGACCAGAACTTCGGGCGCCATGACATGCCGTGTCATGCTGAGGTTGCCCGCGGCCTCGAAGTGTCGCGAGCTTTCATACGACGGCATATTGTTCTCGGCCCCATCGACAACGCCTTGTACCAGCGACTGATACACCTCACCGTACGGGATCGGCGTAGCATTGGCCCCCAGTGCTTGCATCATTGCCACGTAGATGTCGGACTTGGGCACGCGAATCTTCATGCCTGCGATATCATCGGGTGTCACGATAGGGCGTTTCGTGTTGTAGAACGAGCGTGCACCGGAGTCGTAGTAACACATGCCACGCAGGCCGTACGGCATCATCGCGTCAAGTATTTGTCGGCCGACGGCGCCATCAAACGCCGCGCGCGAATGCGCGATCGACCGGAACAAAAACGGCAGGGCCAGGACGATTGTCACAGGCACAATCGAGTTCAACGGTGCCAGGTTGACACGAGTCAGATCCAGCCCACCAAAAACAGCAAGCTCCAGCGTGTCTTTCTCGGCACCCATTTGCCCGCCAGGGTAAACGCGTACCCGCATCTCGCCATTGGTACGCTCGTTGAGCAATCGATCGATCGCGTGCAAACCCTGTGTGGTCGGATAGTCATCGGGCTGCGAGTCGGCCGCGAACAACGGCCGAGAACCTTTGCGCCGACCGCAGGCAGTCAGTAGCAGTGGCGCGAGCAACAGGTGTCGACGGGTAATCATCGCGCCATCCACCCGCCGTCGACCGGCAGTAGCGTGCCGTGCACGTAGTCTGATGCTGCAGATGCCAGGAAGACCGCCGCACCACCAAGATCGTCGGGGTTACCCCAGCGACCCGCAGGAATACGCTCCAGAATTTGTCGATTGCGATCGACGTCGGCGCGCAGTGCTTGCGTGTTATTCGTAGCGAAATAACCGGGTACGATCGCATTGACGTTAATGCCAGCCGCTGCCCACTCGTTGGCCAGCAACCGAGTTAGCCCGGCGAGCCCGCTCTTGCTCGACGTGTAGGACGCGACCCGAATACCGCCTTGCAAAGACAGCAGTGAGGCGACATTGATGATCTTGCCAGGCCGCTTGCCAGCCACCATCGATTTAGCCACCGCCTGCGCGAGAAAGAATGGCACTTTTAGATTGGTCGCCATAACGTCGTCCCAATCCGCCTCGCTGAACTCAAGCGCATCTTCGCGACGAATAATCCCGGCGTTGTTTACGAGGATATCAACAGGACCGAGCGCGGCTTCGGCTTGCTCGACAACCAGCGGCGCCACCGCCGCATCGCTCAGGTCCGCCATGACGACCGCTGAACGCCCACCGGCATCGGTGATCATCTGCTCTGTTTCATCGGGGGTTGACCGTCCGACAAGCACAACGCTGGCACCCGCTTTCGCCAGTGCAACGGCCATCGCCTGTCCGAGCCCGGTGTTGGCCCCGGTCACGAGAGCGACTTTGCCGTCGAGATTAAAAAGTTGCGTGGTCACACTAGCCCCTTGTCATGATTCGTTAGGTCGGCGCGTCGAGTCGCGCTCGATCAGTCGCGGTATCGTTTGGTTTTCGCCCTGTGGCGTTGATTCGGCGTCGATATCGAACAAACGCTCGGCCGCTAGGCGTCCGATGCGACGCGCGGGCGTGCGCGCCGTTGTCAGGCGCGGCCAGACACCACCGAATTCGTTGTCGGTTGTCGGGTTCGACGATTTC
>JBCAZB010000386.1:0-2817 GCA_038533315.1 Pseudomonadota bacterium
CGGTGGCCTATGTCGCGTTTTTCAATTTCAGTTGGGGGCCGGTGATGTGGGTGCTACTGGGTGAGATGTTCCCGAACCAACTGCGCGGCTCAGGGCTCGCGGTCAGCGGTTTCGCGCAGTGGATCGCCAACTTCGCGATCACGATGACGTTCCCCATCTTGTTGGCGACAACAGGCCTGACAAGCGCGTATGGTTTTTACGCGTTGTCGGCGATCGTGTCAGTATTCTTCGTGTTAAAGGCGGTTCGCGAAACGCGCGGAATGACGCTCGAAGATATGACAACCTAAGCGAGCAAAGGCCGGCACGCGACTTACGGTTTGTCGGAAGACGCGCTCAGCGTGGTTGCATAGTAGTTGTTGGGGCCGCTGTCGGTCAGGCAGTGTGGATCGGCAAAGCCCGCCGACTTGAGCGCTTCACGGTAGGCTTGTTCGCCAAGCGATTCGCAGCGCATGCCGGTCACAACGTCTGTCCATTCGCCGGTCTCTACCGGTGCGGTCATCAATAAGCCCCCGCCTGGGCGTAGATGTCGCGCAATGCGTTCGATCATATCGTGCTGCTCCGCCGCCGGTAGCAGGAAAATCAGCCCGACGGCGACGATAGCATCGAACTGCCGGTCAAAAAATGTGCTGTCCTGCACGCGTTCGCAGCGGACATCGACCGTTGGGAAACGTGTGCGAAATGTCTCGAGCAGCGATGGCGATGCATCGATCGCGCTCACCCGGTGACCTGCGGCGACAAGGGTACGAGTGACGGGCAGTCCGCCGCCGCAGCCGAGCTCCAATAAATCGCTGTTGTCGGGTAGGTGACCTGCCCACGCCCGGACCGTGTTCTCGCCGATATCCGAGCGCCGGCGCAAGAATTCGTCGGCGAAATGCTCGTAGGCACCGGCTGCGTCTTCAAATTGCATGATACTGGACGGGCGAATAAAACATGGGTCTTTAAGTAGTGAGGGTCTCGGACACTAGCCTGTACGGTTTTGCCGTTCGAGCATAGCGCATTTGCGGCACTGCCACGCTGTGCACGCACCGCTTCTCGCAGCGACTCGGACTAACCCAGAAGCAGTTGGCGTACCAGACACGCAGCCGTTCGCGCGGTTGCGAAGTCGCGGTCATACCGGGGTGCGCATTCGACCACGTCGGCGAGTCGCAGTTGATCGTCACCGCAAGTTGTGACGATGCGGTTCACGATGTCTTCGATCACAGTCAGCGCGACGCCGCGTGTCGCCGGTGCGCTGACGCCTGGCGCTTGATAGTGGGGCAGGACGTCGAGGTCGATGGTCAGGTAGATGAGGTCGCTGCGTGCCACTATCGCATCGATGTGCGGGTCGGCGGCTCGTTGGTTCTCTGCTATCGCGCGGTCAGTCACTGTCGTTACACCCCAGTCCGCAGCTCGGTCAAACAGAGCCTGAGTATTCGACTCCTGCGCAACACCGATGCACAGGTAATCGAAACTGGTAGGCGCCTCGGATTGGATCTGAAAAAACGGCGTGCCCGATGACCCACCCCGCGGGCCAGGCGTGCGCAGATCGAGATGGGCATCCAGATTGATGATGCCAATCTTGGCCGCGGGTGCCGCGATCTTTAGGCCGCGGTAACTGCCGAGCGCGGTTTCGTGACCACCGCCCAATACGATCAGCCGCTGATGCTGATCGAGTGCTTCTGCGACAGTCTTAGCCAGCAGGTCCTGTGCCGTTTCCAGCTCGTCATCGGTGACGACAATATCGCCGAGATCGGTAAACGTCGTCGGCCGTTTCGGTGCTGCCAGGTCGGCCAGCGCGCGGCGTATGCTCGCGGGGCCTTCCGCTGCGCCGACTCGTCCTTGATTGCGCGACACGCCGGCATCGCAGGCGAAGCCCAACAATGCCGTGCGTCCTGCTTGCTGACAGCAATGGTGCAAACGTCTTGCAGCGTCACCGTCTTCATCGTCTTCGCGACCGTGCCATGGCAACGCTGGCGTCCGTTCGACGCTCATGTCAGTGCTCGACGCTCGGTAGGTCAAGCCCGTGCGCTTTCGCTGATCGCGTCGCGATCTCGTAGCCAGCATCGGCGTGGCGCATGACGCCGGTGGCTGGGTCATTCCACAACACATTGGCGATGCGCCGATCCGCATCCGGGCTGCCGTCACAGCAAATCACCATGCCAGAGTGTTGAGAGAATCCCATGCCGACACCGCCACCATGATGCAGGCTCACCCACGTTGCACCGCTCGCTGTGTTCAACAACGCATTGAGTAAAGGCCAGTCCGAGACCGCGTCCGAGCCATCCAACATGGCCTCGGTCTCCCGATTGGGCGATGCGACCGAGCCACTGTCGAGATGGTCCCGTCCGATCACGACCGGCGCGCTGAGTTCACCATTTCGCACCATGTCGTTGAAAGCTAGTCCCAGCCGATCGCGATCGCCGAGACCGACCCAGCAAATGCGCGCGGGCAATCCTTGAAACTGAATGCGTTCACGCGCCATATCCAGCCAACGATGTAAATGTGGATCATCCGGGATCAGTTCTTTGACCTTGGCATCGGTCTTGTAGATGTCCTCAGGGTCGCCGGATAGCGCACACCAACGGAATGGGCCAATGCCGCGACAAAACAACGGTCGAATGTAGGCCGGGACGAATCCAGGGAACGCAAAAGCGTCCTCCAGCCCCTCATCGTAGGCGACCTGTCTGATGTTATTGCCGTAGTCGACGACCGGGATACCGTCGCGCCAGTATTTGAGCATGACAGCCACATGCCCTCGCATGCCGGATAGCGCACACCAACGGAATGGGCCAATGCCGCGACAAAACAACGGTCGAATGTAGGCCGGGACGAATCCAG
>JBCAZB010000387.1:0-2813 GCA_038533315.1 Pseudomonadota bacterium
TTGATGACCCAGCACGAGTCACCCCGCATTTGTGGATTATCTTGCCGACAGATTCGTTACCTCGCATGCGATTCGCATCGGAGACCGATAGCTGGCTGCTGAACGCCGATGGCACTGTCGGTCCCAGTGAGCGCAACGCGTGGACAGAGATGTTGATGGACCTTCATTTGTATCTGCATCTCCCCAAAACATGGGCGATGGTTCTGGTCAGCTCGTTGGGCGCGATGCTGGTCGGTCTGATCATCTCCGGATTCTTCGCGCATCCGAAGATTATTCGCGATGCGTTCAAGTTGCGGTTGGGCGGCAATCGTCAGCTGGAGCAAACCGATATTCACAATAGACTGAGCGTGTGGGGTGCGCCATTCCATTTGATGATCGCGGTTACCGGCGCCTACTTCGGTTTGGCGCTTGTGATCATGGGGCTATATGCGCAAGTGCTGTCGAATGGGGATTCACAAGCGATTGTCGCCGATGTCTTTGGCGGCGAGCCGCTGCTCGAGCAGCAGGAGGGTGGCGTTGCGATCGATGCAGCACTACGTCGCCTTAAACAATTAGCACCTGATGTCACACCGGTTCTGGTGACCGTGCACGATGCGGGGACACCCAACCGGTTCATCGAGATCTACGCGACGGTAGAGGGACGATTGATCTACTCAGAGAACTACGTGTTTGACGCGCAGGGTGAATACCTCGAGAAGCGAGGCTTTTCGGACGGTGAGCCTGGTAAGCAGATGATCTATTCGATCTATCGTCTTCATTTTGGTCGATTCGGAGGGCTCGGTATCAAGCTACTTTATGGAGTGCTCGGTTTGGCGATCACGATTGTGTCGGCGACTGGAATCAATATCTGGTTGGCCAAAAGACGCGCGAGAAGTTGGCTGGATGATTTGTGGGTGGCTGTGGTTTGGGGTGCGCCCATTGCGATCCTTCTGTCCGCGCTCGCTGCGGTCTGTCTCGGATGGTCTCCACGGCTGTGGTTTTGGGCTCCATATGTTGCCGTCACGGTATTCTCGCTTTGGCTACGGGATGACCGACTGGCACGTCAGTGGCTACAGCGTGGCGCGAGCGTTGTGGCTCTGATTCTTACGGTGGCTTACTCCGTGACGCATCCCTCGTCTGCCGTTTCGACGGCGGTAGCTGGATCTACGATGGTGTTGGGTGTGATGTTCGCCGCGCTCAGTGCGACTGGCGGGCCAAAGACCACAGTTTCGACAGTATCAGTATAGCCCACCGCCGCTTCGACCTAAGCTCGACACTCCAGAAGATGCGCGGAAATCCTCGCGACGCCATTGTGTAACGCGAACGAGATTGATTATCATTCGCAATATCGGATACTAAACACAGGCGAACCTCCAATGCGAACCACCATCCAGGCAGCAATCGGCACTGCCTTCACACTCTGCTTTCTTGCGGCGGCGCCTGCCGCTGCGCAAGACAATTCCAATGAGATTGAAGAGATCATCGTCAGCGGTGAGCTGTCGCGTTTTGGTGCGACCAAGTCCGACGTGCCAATTGGCGAGATTCCGCGATCGATTTCTGTCATCACCGCCGAGGAGTTTCTTGATCGCGGAGCCCTCACGCTGAGCAACACGCTGGCTTACACGGCAGGGGTGACAGGAAACGCATTCGGTTTCGCGACACGAGGGGACTTCACGGACATCCGTGGGCTGGATGCGCCTGAATATCAGGACAACCTGCAGGTGCTCTTCGGTTTCTACAACAATGCGCGAGCCGACATTTACACACTGGAACAAGTCGAGGTGTTGAAGGGACCAGCATCGGTGTTGTACGGGCAGGCCGCGCCTGGCGGTATCGTGAGTACGGTTTCGAAGATTGCCGGGGCCGATCGGTTGGACAAGGAAGTGGTTCTGACTGCGGGCACCTTTGACCGTTATCAGTTGTCATTCGATGGAGGATTCGACTTGTCGGGCGACGGTCGTTGGACCGCTCGAATGGTCGGCGTCTACCGGGATTCCGGAACGCAACTCGATTTCGTCAATGACGATGCGCTGGTGCTTGCACCGTCAATCACATTCGCCACTGACCGATCCACGGTCACCGCTTTGTTGAATTATACAGACCGCGATAGTGATACTTCCGCTCAGTTCTTGCCTTTAGCGGCCACGGCTTGCGGTACAGGCGATGTGACGATATCCGAGCCCAATGTGTGCGCCGGGGCGTCTGGTAACGAAGTGGATATTGCCACTTACGTCGGCGACCCGAACTTCAATCGATACGAAACCGAAGCGCTGACGTTCACACTGTTCGGCACGCATCAATTCAATGAGCGGGTCTCGTTCGAAGGCACTGCGCGGTATCGGGATAACAGCGCAGAATATGATCAGGTGTGGATTTCGTTTCTCGGCGATGGCAACCCCCGCGTACTACCGGATGGCACTGCGGTAGGGCGGTCCTGGTTCAGCGCGCCGGCGAACTCTCGCCAGCTCGCATTTGACGCTCGATTGCGCGCCAACTTTGAAACAGGCGCCGTTCAACACGACATCCTTGCAGGCTTGAACTATCAGGATGTGGACACTCAGGACAATACGGCGTTTTTCTATGCACTGCCGACCACCTTCAATATCTTCAATCCGGTGTACGACGGCTCCGAGGTCCCGACATCGGCTCAGTTTGATGCAGCACGTTCACTCAGCGAAGACGAAACAGTTGCCACCGACTTTTATCTGACCGACAACATTACGATCGGTGACTTGATCATCAATGCAGGTATTCGCTTGTCATCTGTCGATTCCCAGGACGCAGTCAGCGACCAGAGTGATGATGAAACGCCGATCACGCTGGGTGCGTTGTAC
>JBCAZB010000388.1:0-2812 GCA_038533315.1 Pseudomonadota bacterium
GATCAAGGCACGTTGACGCTTGGTCTACGATATACCGATGAAGAAAAAACCATTGGCCTGAGCGATAACACCGTATTCCAGGGCCTAACCACCGCAAACCTGATCGCGGCTGGTATCCCAACATCTCAGGATGAGTCGAACGTGACACCACGCATCGCGTACACACATGACTTCAATGATGATGTCATGGGCTATGTCTCCGCTACGCGCGGCTTCCGCTCCGGCGGTTGGAATGCGCGGGGTTCCTCGGCGGTCGCCTTCCAGCCATTTGGTGCGGAAACGTTGTGGTCTTATGAGGCTGGTATGCGCGGTGACTTCCTCAATGACAAATTGCGGATTAACGCCACCTTGTTCTCTACCGATCTTGAAGATTTGCAGACGACGTCAGCCACACCGGACGGACAGTTCCTGACCACCAACGCCGGTGGTCTCGATGTCACGGGTCTGGAGCTTGAAGTCACGATTGTGCCAACCGACGACTGGGACATCTTTATCGCTGCGGGCTTCCAGGACGCGGAGTATACGGATTTGCCGGATGGCTGCGTCACACCTAACAACGACTTCGCAGCATTTGATGTCAATTGTGCCGTCGCTGATCCGAAACGCTCTCCCGATACGACGGTGACAATCGGTACTACGTATAACTTCGACCTTCCATCCTTGGGTGCGTCGCTACAGCCCACTGCGACGATGCGCTACATCGGTGAGAATGTTGTCGGTACACGGCAGCTGGGTGAGAACGATGCAGAAGTGATCGTGAATGCTGGCATCGCGCTTGTTGATGACGACGGTGTGTGGTCGGTGACAGCAGAGTGCAATAACTGTTCGGACGAGGAATATACGACCTCATTCCTGTTCACACCGTATTTCACGGAGCCGATGACGTGGCAGCTACGTTACCGCTACAACTTCCTCGGCAAGTAACGGATTTTTGAGACGCACAGCCGCGGTCCTGCGTGTGTAGGGTCGCGGCTTTTTTTTTGGAGAATGTCATGATGCGAGTGTTTCCATTACTGGGTTGTTTGTTGCTGGCGGCTTGCGCAAGCGCGCCGACCACCTCATCACTCGCCGCCGATGAAGCTGCTATTCGCGCGCACGGGCAAACCTGGCTCAAGCATTACACGGCCGGTGATCTCGATGCGTTAATGGCGCTATACACAGACGATGCGGTCGTCGCGTTACATGACCAGCCCGCACTGCGCGGCAAGCCTGCCATCCGTGCTTATTTCGCACGCAGCGCAGGTAAGGCAGATGTCACGTTCAAACTCGACATCGAGCAGATCGATATCAACGGTGACCTTGCGTGGATTACGAGTAAGTACTGGTTGCGTTCAGTCAGTACCGGCAGTGGCTATGTTTATGAGGACGCCGGCCGCTCGCTGATAATCTATCGTCGCGAGGCAGATGGCGTCTGGCGTCTTGCCGCCGACATCGACAACAACACGCCGGATGTCACGATGGAGACCATGCCAGCCGGTACCTCCTAAACGTTACGCCATCGGTCTTGCAGCATCGCCTGGGCCGCGTTGTGACCTGGGATGCCGGTTACGCCGCCACCCGGGTGCGCCCCGCTGCCGCACAGATAGAGCTCTGAAAATGGCATCCGGTAGTCGGCAAAGCCGGCGACGGGTCTTGCGCTGAACAGCTGCCCAAGGCTGAGACGGCCATGAAAGATGTCGCCATCGGTCAGCCCGAGAGTCCGTTCTAAATCCCATGGTGATAGCGCCTGATAGCCCAGTACGAGCTGACGGAAGCCAGGCGCGAACCGATCGACAGTCGCGAGCATTAGTTCTGCCACTTCTTCTCGATGGTCAGCCCATTCGCGGCCGTCACTGAGTCGGGGTTGTACGTGTTGACAAAACAGGCTTGCGACATGCTGTCCCGCAGGCGCCAGCGAGTCATCCAGCGTGCTGGGTATCAGCATCTCAACGACGGGTTGTTTCGACCAGCCGTGCATTCGCGCGTCGAGATAGGCGCGATCCATGTAGTCCAGCGTGGGCGCAAGAATAATGCCGGACGACAAGTGTGGGCCTGGCTCCGGCAATGCAGTGAAGCGAGGTAAGTCGGCCAGGGCAACATTCATCCGAAATGTGCCTGAACCATAAGCGGTTTGTTTGAACGCGGCTGCAACATCGTCCGCGAGAGCCGAACGGTCACAAAGATCGAGCAGCAAGCGCTTCGGCGTCACATTGGCGGCAATTTTCGCGGCATAGAGGTGCTCGCCATTGTCCAGCGCCACGCCAACCGCGACGCCGTCCTCGTGTAACACGCGTGCGACGCGAGCGTTTGTGCGTATTTCGGCACCCGCCGCCTTAGCACTGCTCGCCATCGCTTGCGTGATGGCCCCCATGCCGCCGATGGCATGTCCCCAGGCGCCGCTGACACCGTTTGTTTCACCAAACACGTGATGCAACAACACGTACGCACTGCCGTCGTCATAAGGAGACCTGAAATTGCCGACGATGGCATCGAAACCAAACAGGGCTTTCACATGCGGATGGTCAAACCATCGGGACAGGACTTGTGCGGCGCTTTGTGTAAAAAGTTCAAAGAGCGCCTGTCTAGCCCGCGCTGACAAACGGGTTGTCGCATGCGCGAGTTTTCCGACGCGAAGCCAATTGCGAAACGTCGACAGTGAGGCCGGTGGTGTTGTAAAAAGCTGGGCGCGCAGCGCATCGGCGGCATCTTCCAGCCAGTCAAAATAGGCGGGTAGTGCCGCCGCGTCTCGTGGCGAGATTCGCGCGATTGTCGCTGCGGTATCTTCAGTTGTTTGTCCGGTCAGCAGATACCCATAGTCGCCGAATGGCAGAAA
>JBCAZB010000389.1:0-2767 GCA_038533315.1 Pseudomonadota bacterium
GAACGTGGTTGCGCGAGAAGGCACTCCACGTCCCGCAAGTTGGTATTTGCGTCAGGCCGGACTGGGGTTCGGGCTGGCAACACCGCTACTCGCTGCTATGTGGATTCTCTTTCCTCGCGTGCCTGGTCCGTTCTGGGCTATTCCGACGCAATCGGGCAACGCCAACACCGGCCTGTCCAGCACAATGAGCCCCGGCGACATATCGGCGCTCAGCGAATCCAACGCGGTCGCGTTTCGCGTCAAGTTCAATGGTGAAGCGCCCAGTCAGGGAAACCTGTACTGGCGGGCGATCGTCATGCAACGATTCGACGGCCGTAGCTGGTCCGCCGACGAACCGACCTTCTCGTCGAGCGCTCGATTGCAGATTGAGCCGAATGGCGCGCCAACGCGCTACCGCATTACGATGGAGCCCACGCAACAGCGCTGGTTGTTCGCGCTGGACATGCCTACCCAGTGGCGCAAGGATGGCGTCTACATGAGCGGTTACCATACGCTAGAACGGCGACGCCCGGTGGACGAGCGTCTGAGTTACACCGTGACGTCCCACACCGAAGCAGCCACGGCCCTGCAACTCAGAAGCTCTGCACAAGACTGGTATACGCGCTTGCCGAGTGGCGGCAACGCCGATGCACGCGCACTCGCTGCTCAATTGCGAGCCGCAAGTAGTAGCAACAGCGACTATGTCAATCGTGTGCTGCGCTACTTCCGTGAGCAACCGTTCTACTACACGCTGACACCACCCGCCCTCGGTCGCAATTCGGTAGATGAATTTCTGTTCCGCACACGGCGCGGGTTCTGTGAGCATTACGCTTCGTCGTTCACATTCATGATGCGCGCGGCAGGCATTCCCGCGCGTATCGTCGCGGGTTATCAGGGGGGCGAGCGCAACCCGCTGAGCGATCATTGGACGGTACGCCAATCGGACGCGCATGCCTGGTCAGAAGTATGGCTCGCCGGTCGCGGCTGGACGCGGATCGATCCGACGGCAGCCGTCGCACCGTCACGTATCGAGCAAAACCTCGAGAGCGCACTGCGTGAGTTCGGCGAATTCGAAGCGGGTGCGTTCGAACTGCCGTTCATGGAGCGACTGCAGCTGACCTGGGACATGATCAACGCAAAATGGAACGAATGGGTACTCGGCTTCGGCCCCGAGACCCAGCGCAACTTTTTCGAGTGGCTTGGCCTGTCCGATCCCGATTGGCGTGATCTGGTGATCATTCTGGCGATCTTGCTCGTATCGATAATGGGCGGTATTACGCTGTGGCTTGCGTGGATGCACCGCACGCCTAAACCCGACGCTGCGCTGGCACAGTTCCAGCGTCTGCAACGTCGTCTGCGTCTGCCAGCGCTGACGGGTGAAACCCCCACCGACTACGCGACGCGAGCCATCGCCGCTAACCCGGCGCAGCAACGTGAAATCGAGGCGGTTATCTGGCATTACCTGCGAGCTCGCTACGGCGATGATGCGCGCGCTCGCGGCAGACTTTCGGCGCTACTCAACAGTGTAAAACGCGCCTGACTAGGATTTCGGCTCGCTCGCCAACTCTGGCACCTGCACCCGTGACAGCAGCGCAAGACCGCCGATAAAAAGCGGTATTAACACAATGATGGAGACTTTTGGATTGTCTGTCACGAGCGCCAGCAAGCCGATTAGCAACGGTCCGAGAATCGCTGCAAACTTGCCGAGCATCGAGTAGAAACCGAAGAACTCCGAGGCTTTTTCTGGCGGGACGAGACGAGCGTACAGCGATCGGCTCATGGCTTGTACGCCGCCTTGCACGAGCCCGACGCCAATCGCCATAGCGTAGTACTGCCAAACATCCTCGAGCACGATACCCCACAGCCCAATAAGCAGATAAACACTAACGCCGATGTAGATAGCGCGCTTCGGCCCAATTCGGTCACCGAGCCAACCGAAACCGAGCGTCGCGGGCACGCCGATGATGTTCGTGATGAGTAGCGCCAGCATCAGGTCATTCTGCTCGAAGCCGAGGCGCAGACCAAAGTTTGTCGCCATAAGAAACAGCGTGTGCACGCCGTCGATGTAGAGCCAATAGGCCAGTAGGAACACGCCAAGGTTCTTGTATTTGCGGATCTCCCGAAATGTCTCGATAAGCGTGCGATAACCATCGACGATGGCACGCCCCAATGACGGTCCCTCGTTCTTTTGCTCCTTGACGAACAGGACGAGCGGAATGGTGAACACAAGCCACCACACAGCCACTAAAGCAAACGCCAGTTGTGTCGCCACCGCCGCGTTAGCGAGTCCGAATGTTTCTGGCGACTGCACCATCCAGAGGTTGAACAGGAACAACAAGACACTGGTGCCATAGCCCATACTGAAGCCCAGCGCCGACACCTGCTCGAACTCGTCTGGCTTAGCCACATTGACAATCAGTGAATCATAGAATGTGTTGGCGCCGTAAAAGCCGACAAGCGCAATGAGATACAAGCCCAGCGCTGTTTGCCACTGCCCCTGACCTACGAAATACAACCCGCCCGTCGACGTCAGCGCTAGCCCGGTGAACATGATCTGGAACCGTTTACGCGCACCGCCCGCATCAGCGATGGCGCCAAGCACTGGCGCCACAAACGCGATGATCAGGCTGGCTGCCGCAGTCGTCAGGCCAAGGCGTGCAGTCACGAGTGACCCTTCGGTACCCTCCGCCCAGTAGTTACTCAGGAACACGGGGTACAGCGTCGCGACAACCGACAATGCGAATGCCGAGTTGGCACAGTCATAGAGTACCCAGCCAAGAACGGGTCG
>JBCAZB010000390.1:0-2760 GCA_038533315.1 Pseudomonadota bacterium
AAAGATCGTGCCCTGGCGGGCGACGATGATCGACTCATCCGCCATGGCGGGCACGTAGGCGCCACCTGCTGTGCAAGAGCCCATGACAACAGCAATTTGCGGGATACCTGCCGCCGACATACGCGCCTGATTGAAAAAGATGCGACCAAAGTGTTCTCTGTCCGGGAAAATTTCGTCCTGTAGTGGCAGAAAAGCGCCACCTGAATCGACGAGGTAAATGCAGGGCAGGTGGTTTTCAGCAGCGATCTGTTGTGCGCGCAAGTGCTTCTTGCCCGTGAGCGGGAAGTAAGTGCCGCCCTTGACCGTGGCATCGTTGGCCACGATCACGCAAAGCTGACCGCTGACCTCGCCGACGCCGGTGATGATGCCGGCCGCGGGAACCTCAGTCTCATAGACCTCATGGGCGGCGAGCTGGCTTAGTTCGAGAAAAGCACTACCAGGGTCGAGCAAGGCCTCAATTCGGTGGCGCACCAGTAGCTTCCCGCGCTGCTGATGCTGAGCTTGTCGTTTTTCACCGCCGCCCGCACAGATTTTGCTCACTGTCTGCTGCAGGTTGTCCACGAGCGCCTTCATCGTCTTGGCATTGGCGCTCGACGCTTCGTCGTTCAGGTTGATTTGCGAGACAATCGATGCGCTCATGCGCGTTGCTCCAAGGCTTGCCGGCAGGATGTCTCAACACGTTCTAAATCGGACAGCGTGGCCTTCAGGTCGGCGGCTTGTGCCTCCAGTTCTGCTCTTTTTTCGGCCAGCGTGTCGAGCAAAACCCTGAGTTGTTTCTGGCTGCCTTCGGGCGCTTGGTACAAATCGATAATCTCTGCGCTTTGCGCCAGCGTCAGCCCTAATCGTTTGCCACGCAGGATCAGACGCAACCGCACGCGATCCGCGGCGCTGAAATAGCGGATACGACCGATGCGACGGGGGCTGAGTAGGCCTTTTTCCTCGTAGAACCGTAGCGTTCGGGTGGTCACGCTGAACTCATTCGACAAGTCGCTGATTGAGTACTCTCGGATGGTTGGGGAAGTCGCCATCCCGAGATGCTAACTAACGTTTACGTTAACGTCAATTGTAAGTTATGGTGATTCCAGAACGCGGCTGTCCGGCATCACGCGTGACGCGCTGATGCGTGTTTGCGATACTGCGTCGCCCTCGCACCACGCCACGGCGTGCCCGCGTTATCGATTTACGGCACCGTTATTGGTGTTCGAACGGAGAATTCATGATGTCCATGATTGTCGATCGGCAGGATCTCGACTTTTATTTGCACGACATGTTTAAGGTTGATGCATTGCTCGAGCATGAGCGCTTTGCGGAATACGATCGCGATACGTTGTTGTCCATACTGGATTCGGCCGAACAGATCGCCGAGCAACAGTTTTACCCTTTCGCGCAAAAACTGGATCAGAACGAGCCGAAGTTTATTGACGGGCGGGTCGAGATGATTCCCGAGGTAGACGATGCGTTGCGGGCTTATGCGGAGGCCGGTTTCGTCGCAGCAGGTTTCGATGCAGAAGTGGGCGGATTGCAGTTACCGGCGTTAGCCTGCAACGCAGTGAGCAGTATGTTCACTGCGGCCAATCAATCGGTCTCGAACTACATGTTCCTGACTGCGGGCGCCGCGAGTATGTTACGCGCCTGCGGCGGCGAAGCGTTGCAACAAGTCTATTTGCCTCCGATGCTGGAGGGGCGTTGGTTTGGCACGATGTGCTTGTCGGAGACGCAAGCGGGTTCTTCGTTGGCGGATATTCGTACGCTAGCGACGCCGCGCGGGGATGGTAGCTACGCATTGACCGGTAGCAAGATGTGGATCTCTGGTGGCGAGCAATCCGTCAGCGAAAACATCGTGCACATGGTGCTGGCGAAGCTGCCAGACGCGCCGGCGGGTGTCCGCGGTATCTCGCTATTTCTGGTGCCTAAGTTTCGAGTGGACGAGTCAGGCCAGATCGGCGAGCACAACAATATTGTGTTGGCTGGGTTAAACCATAAGATGGGTCAGCGCGGTACGACGAATTGCCTGCTGAATTTTGGCGAGGGCGGTGAAACGATCGGTTATCTGGTGGGACGCGAGCATGAAGGGCTCGCGAATATGTTCCACATGATGAACGAGGCTCGCATCGGTGTAGGTCTTGCCGCTGTCATGAGCGGTCTCAGTGGTTATTTGTATTCGCTCGATTATGCACAGCAACGGCAGCAAGGCCGCAAGCTGGGTGAGAAGAATCCTTTGCAGCCTCAGGTGCCTATCATCGAGCATGCTGACGTCAAGCGTATGCTGATGACGCAGAAGGCGTTCGTAGAGGGTGGGCAGGCGTTGCTGTATTACTGCACTAGTTTGCTCGACAGACAGACGATCGCACGTGATGAGGAAGAGGCCGGAAAACTGCAACTGCTGCTTGAGCTATTGACGCCGGTCGCGAAGTCCTGGCCGTCAGAGTACTGTCTCGAAGCTAACAAGCTGGCGATTCAGGTGTTAGGTGGCTACGGCTACACCCGCGATTATCCGGTCGAGCGGTTTTATCGAGACAACCGCCTGAATCATATCCACGAAGGCACTCATGCCATCCACGGTTTGGACATTCTCGGTCGCAAGGTGAGGCTCGCCGGTGGCGCGGCACTCGGTATTCTCGCGTCGGAAATGCGGGCCACCATCGAAGCGACGGCAAGCGATGCAGCGCTGGCGGAGTTCTCGACTGCGCTCGCAGAGGCGTGGGAAGCCGTTGAGGCCACAGTGCGGACTATCGTCGCCTGTGAAGATCAGGAGCGCGG
>JBCAZB010000391.1:0-2737 GCA_038533315.1 Pseudomonadota bacterium
GACCCACCACATCGGCTCGTGTCAGTCCGAGCACATAGCCTTGCTGGGTGAGGTCGATACGCAGTTCTTCCTTACCGTCACTGAGCGAGTCGCTGACCTCATACACCCCTTCGTAAGTGGCCAGATGCGCTTTCAGCTCATCGCCCACGCGTTGCAACTGCTCGAGTGATTGGCCACTAAACTGTACATCGATTGGTGCACTGCCGCCGAACCGGGACGAACGGAAATTGAGTGTTTCAGCGCCTGGAATGACACCCACACGTTTGCGCCATTCGTTGGTGAAATCGAGACTGGTTAGCTTGCCAGCGCGTTCTTCGGCAGGCGCCAGTTCCACACGTAGACTACCGAGGTGTGTGCCGGTATCGCGTCGTGTCGAGCCGGTCGATGCAAGCATATTCAGCACGACCTCCTGGCCAAGTTCACGGTTGTATTCTTCACGCAAATCCTCGGCGATACCGAGCATGCGTTGCATGTGTCGATCGGTGACACTAAATGGAGTGCCGACCGGCATTACGATTTCGGCGCTTACGGTCTCAGACGGCACGCTCGGGAAAAAGATAAATCGCGTGCGGCCGCTCTCGACCATCGCGATCATAATCATCAGTACGCCAAAGAAGGCGCAAAACGTGGCGTAGCGATAGCGCAGGGCAAAGTCGAGCGCCGGTTTGTAGAACTTGAGAATCGCCGTCTCGAAGCCGTCCGCGAACTTTTTCTGCCAGCGCTGAAAGGTGTTGCCGCCCTTGCTGACACCGCGGATACGGATGTGTTTCAAGTGCGCGGGTAGGATCAGTTTTGATTCGATCAGTGAAAAGACAAATACGGGCAGTACGACCAGTGAGATTGCGCCCAGAATATCGCCGCGCCGACCCTCAATAAACAGCAGCGGGACGAACGCGATCATCGTTGTCAGAATACCGAACGTCACCGGTCCGGCCACTTCTTGGGTGCCCTCGATCGCGGCCGTCAAACCATCTTTGTTGTCTTTCAGGTGTGTGTAGACATTTTCGCCCGTCACAATCGCATCATCGACGACCAGGCCCAGCACAAGAATGAAGCCGAACAGACTCATCAGATTCATGCTGATATCGAACATCGCCATCACGATAAAGGCGCCAAAGAAGCTAATCGGAATACCGGCGAAAACCCACATCGCGATAGCCGGACGCAGGAACAGTGTTAGCAGCAGGATAACCAGCAGACCGCCTTGCCATGCACTGTCGAATAGGATAGCCATGCGGTCCTTCAGCACTTGCGAATCGTCATCCCAAAACGTGATGTTCATGCCAACTGGCAATGACGCCTGTTTTTTATCAACGTAGGTCTTGACGGTGTCAGCGACATCGATGGCGCTTTGCTTGCCGACGCGGGAGACGTTGATGAATGCAGCGCCCGTGCCGTTGAAGCGAACTTTAACAGCGTCTTCTTCAAAGCCGTCGTTGACGCCCGCTATGTCTGCCACACGAATGATCGTGCCGTCGGGATTTGTCTTGACGATGATGTCTTCGAACTCCGACTGTCGATAGGCCTGGCCTTTCGAGCGCAGCAATACATCGCCGCCTGCGCTGCGGACATTGCCAGCGGACAAGTCGAGCGAGCTTTGATTGATGGCTTGCGCAACATCCGCCAGTGTCAGATCGTTGTCCCGCAAGCGGTCCTGCGATACCTCCACCGCGACTTCGTAGCGGCGAACTGAATTCAGGCTGACCTGCGAGATGTTGTCGAATTTCAGCAAATCCTCGCGAATCTGTTCGGCAACGGCGCGTAACTCGTCTTCTTCCACGTCTGCCGCCAGAACGACGTCGATCACCGAGAAAGAGCGTGTCTGCAGTGCAATCACCGGTCGCTCGGCTTCCGCGGGGAGGCCATTGATGGCATCGACGCGACTCTTGATATCGCCGAGCAACTCGCGTGGGTCATAACCGCGTTCAACTTCCACGGCGACAGAGGTAGAGCCCTCAACAGAGCGTGACGTGAGTCGCTCAATACCTTCCAAATCCTGAACGGCTTCCTCGATGCGCGTCGCAATACCGAGTTCCACGTCTTCCGGCGTCGCACCGCGCAGCGGCACCTGGATCGTGACGACCTGCGGATCTGATGGCGGGAAAACCTCGAAGATGACGTAGCGCGTGACGCTGAAATAGCCGCCGATCAGAATGATCATCATCAGCAGGTTGGCGGCGATAGAATTGCGCGCGAACCAGGCGATCATGGCGTGGGTGCGCTCGCCGTTGTGGTGCCGCTCGCAATCGCTTTTTGGGAACGTTCACGCCGGTCGGCGTCGGCGGCACCCGATATCGTTACACGCGTTCCGGTAGAAACCTGACCGAGTGGCGTCGTGACAAGCTGTTCACCGGCGTCGATGCCACCCGCGACAATACTCTCTACGTCGTTTTGCCAACTAACGGAGATCCGGCGGCGGTCGAGTACACCATCGTCCACGACGTACACAAACGTTCCCTGATAGATGTTCTCGTTGGGCACGATCAACGCGTCCTCAATGGTCTTACCGGTCACCAAAGCCGTTACGTACTGACCGATTTTCAACGGTGTGGCGCCGTCGGCGCTTTTGCGGAACGGTTCGTCGATTTGCGCGGCCACGAAGAGCTGTCTGGCTGTGGGGTCAATCGCGCCTTCTGTGCGCACGACCTGTCCTTGCCACTGCCCGACAGCTCTTCGTGGCCGCGCAAATCGACGAACCGTTCCGCAAAAGCGCCGACGGCGCCACACCGTTGAAAAT
>JBCAZB010000392.1:0-2730 GCA_038533315.1 Pseudomonadota bacterium
GGTCACGTTCGCAATAGCGGTCATTGCAGCATCTTCGGCGTAGAGGCTGTCGCCGAATGCTGTGCTAATTAGGGACAAGAACTCCCGGTCACTGGTGGCCACGGCCAGACGATAGTCCTCCATCACCGAGCGCATGTTGGCGATCTGTTGATAGGCGTTGGCGATCCGAGTGGCCTCGGCCGGATCTACCCGCGCGAACGTACCGGCACTGAGCGCGGTATCGTAAGCGGCTGTAGTGACCAAGGGTGCACCAAGGCCGCGGTAAGCAATCTGCGGCACCGCCTCACCGGCAACCAGCGCTTTGCGACCGGCAACGACATCCGGCAACAAGGACAAATGATATTGCCGGGTTTTCGCAATGCGCTCGTAGTTATCGGAAAGCTCCTGCAGCATCACCTCACGGCTGTTGGCGACGAAGCGATCAACTTCCCGGTCTTCCGCAAGACCACTCACCCAAACGCCAAGAAACACGCCGAAAACAATCGCGAGCATTTCCGCCACGATGAATTTCCAGGACTGACGGAGATTGATCAGCGAGGGTTCAGATTTTTTCATCGGTATGCGTCCGTGGCTAATGTGTCTACGCTACCATTTACTAAAATTTGGTGGCTCGTTGTCAACCGGCGTATCAGCGGCCAATCCACCGACCGAAGGGTCACCGACATCGCAAGACCTTCATCAAGGAATGTACCGATGCTGCAGCAACGATTATTAGCGCTTCTGATCGCCCTGCTAATGGCAGGCTGCAGTAGTCTGAGTGACCCACGGCAGTGCGGTGTGGAGCTGTTTGTACTCGGTGCTGGGCAGGACGCCGGTGCACCACAGATTGGCTACCACGACGATCCCGCGTGGCGGAATGACCGTCTGCGACTGTTGCCGACCTCGTTGGCAATCGTTGAATACGCGGACAACAAGTTCACACTCTTTGAAGCGACACCAGCCATCGGCGAACAGCTGCAGTGGTTGCATCAGATGACCGACTACGCCATCGGCGTCGATAACATCGCCGGGATCGTACTGACACACGCACACATCGGCCACTATGCCGGGCTCATGTATCTCGGTCGGGAAGCCGCCAATGCGAGCGCCGTGCCGGTGTTCGCGTTACCGCGCATGACCGCTTTCATCGCTGACAATGCCCCTTGGTCCCAACTCGTCACGATAAAGAACATAAAACAAACTTCACTCACAGCCGGACGACTGACGGCGATCACGGACCTGGTCGCCGTGACCGCGATCAAGGTGCCGCATCGCGATGAGTACTCGGAAACCGCCGGCTATCGAATCAGCGTCAATGGCTTTGACGTGTTGTTCCTGCCTGATATCGACGAGTGGCAGGCATGGCGTGACTCGGGTTTTGATATCGCTGAGATCGCCGCCGACATGGACCTGGTGTTTATCGATGCGACGTTCTTCGATGATGACGAGCTTCCCGGTCGCGATATGAGCAAGATCCCCCACCCGCGCGTCACCGATTCGATGGCCATTCTCGCCGGTTTGCCGATGGAACAGCGGCGGAAAATCCATTTCATACACTACAACCACACGAATCCAATCCGCTTCGTCGACAGCACGGAAAGTGCCGTGGTCCTAAGCGCCGGCTTCTCGATCGCGCGACGCGGTGATCGTCACTGTCTCGACTGAGCGTCAGAGGTTGATAACCACAAGTATTGCAGCAAACCCGTCAATCTCAGACCAATCAGATGGAAGCGGAAACGCGCTAACCCGATGAATTAGAAGCAGAAAAACCCGCCTTATTGGTGTTCATCAAATGCTTTGCTAGGCTCTGCAACATGAAAACTAAAGCCTGCAATGACTACGAGAAAAAGCGCTCGCCCAAGACAGTGGTTCTCGAAAAGGACTTCGCCGGCATCAAGGCCGGTCAAAAGATGTTTGTCGGGACACCGCAGATCGTGGCGAAATACATTGACAGCATTGCCACAGGTACCAGCGAGTCAATACCGCGTCTTAGAAACCGTATTGCACGCCGCCATCGTTGTGATGCGATGTGTCCGGTATCTACCGCTATTTTTCTGCGTATCGTCGCTGACTGGGCGACAGAGGCACTGGATCAAGGGGGCCCGCCCTCAGCGGTGACACCGTTCTGGCGTGTCATCTCGCCTACGGACAAAGTGGCCAAAAAGATCAGCATGGACATCACGCGGCTTGGCGCAATGCGGCTCGCAGAAGGCATCGTCGACTAGAGCCGAACGCCCAATCCGTCAGCATCACCGGCCGCATACCGCCGCTCAACCGCCCCCATCATTTCAGGTCAGCGCACCACTATCACGAAGCGCACTGATCTTTGCGTCATCGAAGCCGATGTCACGAAGGATGCTTTCCGAGTCCTCGCCAGCACGCTTCGGCGCGACAGGTTCACTGCATGGTGTGCGGCTAAAACGCGGCGCAGGCGCCGGTTGTTGATGACCATTCAGCTCGATGTAAGTCTCGCGTGCGACGTGATGCGGGTGTGTCACACAGGTTTCGAAATCGAGTACGGGCGCGAAACAACAGTCCGTTCCCTCAAGCAATGCACACCATTCGGCCTGCGTCTTTTGGCGAAATTCGGCAGCGAGCAAGGCTTTGAGTCGCGGCCACTGATCCGGTGGCATCTGCTGGCCGAACACCGTCGTATCGAGGCCAGCTGTCGCAACGAATTGCTGGTAGAACTGCGGCTCAAGCGGTCCGATCGAGACAAACTTTTCATCAGAGGTCTCAAACACGCCGTAG
>JBCAZB010000393.1:0-2713 GCA_038533315.1 Pseudomonadota bacterium
ACCGATCGGTGCCCCAGGCGTCGCGGTGTTTGCCCAACAGGTACAACAGCTCCTGACTGCGACCAATCGCGAAGGCAGGTACGATGATGTTGCCGTTGTCCGCTGCCGCAGCGCGCAAAATATCGCCGAGCTCAGCGATGGTCTCCGACCGCTCACGGTGGCGGCGTCCGCCGTATGTACTTTCCATCAGCAACATATCGGCATCATCGACGACTTGCGGGTCGCGTAGCACCGGTGTGTCGTATTGACCGAGATCACCGCTGAACACGATGCGTCTCGTCGGCTCACCCGCGATATCGATACAGACGATTGCCGACCCCATGATGTGGCCGGCATCGTGGAACGTGACTTTGATACCCGGCAGAATCTCCGCAGGTGCGCCATAACGCAGTGGACGAATCTGTTCGACGGCACGTAGTGCGTCGTCATCACTAAACAGCGGCGTCAGCAGCGGCTTGCCGGTTCGTTCGCGTTCGCGATTCTTCCGTCTGACGTCATGGCGGGCAATGCCCGCCGCATCTCGCAATAGCACCCGACACAGATCGCGACTGGCGAAATGTGTGTAGATCGGCCCGTCGAATCCGCGTTGGCACAATAACGGCAGCCGACCGCTGTGATCGAGATGAGCGTGGCTGAGAATGACTGCATCGATCTCGCCGGCAGCAAACGGAAACGCGTCACGATTGCGTTTTTCCTGTTTCTTGCTGCCCTGAATCATGCCGCAATCGAGTAACAGCGTTCGGTCACCCACTCGGAGGATGTGGCACGAGCCCGTAACTTCGCCTGCGGCGCCAAAGAATTCTAGTGTCGTTTTCATTAAATTTTCGGGGGATGCTGACCTGTCAGCTACCTCTTATGGTCATCAAATTCCAATTTCAGCCAATGCGAAGTCGACAACTGTTGGTTCTGTCACATTTAGTTAGACCGGCTTTACCGCTGCGTAGAAAACCCTGCTACCTTTGAGGTTGGGGAATGCAGCGGCGCCTTCTGCGGGCGCGCGAAACTGGGCTGGCAGCCCAGCAACGACGCTGTTTTTTACAGAATGAGTTTGATTTCATGTGATAACCGTCACGGACGGCGTGTCGGCAACTGCCTACAGTTATCGCATACGAAAAGGACTTGGGGCAAAAAGAGTTGTCATGATCAGAAAAATCCTCATTGCAATGATAGCGATGTCGATTGTTGTGCTGTTGGCCTTGCTGGTGCGCGAATCGCGCTCCGTAAGTGCTCAGTTTTACATCGACTACAGTGGCTATGCGTCGACGCTGAAACAAGCGCAGCGCGACCACGAGACGTTGATGGACACGATCGATGCCCTGGCCAGCCAGGCAACGGAGGTTCCCAACACCGTCACGACGCTGACACGTCGCCTCGAGCAGAGCAAAAAAGTGCTGCAGACCCCGCCCGAATCGATCGAAAGCGGTCAAGTGCGCAGCGCTGCTGCTCGCTATGTATCCAGCGTCAACATGACACTCGCAGGTGTTGAGCGCTTCGTTGAGGCCGAGAACACACTGGCCTCGGCGGCACGCGTATTGCGCGAAGACGCGCCTCAGGTCGTTCGTACGCTCCGCGATCAGGGCTATGACGATGTATCCCAGAACCTGTTTGGCCTGACGGTTGAAGTGCTCGACAATGCGACAGGCAAGACGACGATAGAAGCGAAGGAAATCGGCCGGCGGCTCGATGAGGTCGTTGCGATGGCGGAAGACAAGGGCGCTGACTCTGCCGCGTTTACCAGCATTATCGACGCTGCCGCCTCGACGCCATTGACGCGCTCTCAGGTGCTGGAACAGATAGACGCCATCAATTCGGCGAGTCTCGCCAGCAGCGCGCAAGGCTTGTATTCCGCTATCGGTGCGATGAATGCCAGTGTTACATCCAGAGCGGACCGGGCTCGGCTGTTGCTGGGTGGTGTGTCTGCGCTGTTGTTCCTTGGCATTGGCATGATTGGTCTGCGGCTCCGCCAGAGCAACCAGGCGCTAAACGAGACGAATGCCGAACTCGAGCAATTCAATGTGTCGCTGGAAGAGCGTGTCGCGGAGCGGACGCGCGAACTGAGCTCCGCTTACGAGGAACTCCAGGAATCGCAGGCGCAGCTGGTGCAGGCTGAGAAAATGTCATCGCTGGGTGAGCTCGTCGCCGGTATCAGTCATGAGATCAATACTCCGCTATGGTATCTGCTGAGCAATACGACCTTGATCAAGGAGCGTCTCGGCAGCTTCACGAATTTTGTATCGGTTGCTGACGACATGCTGCACATGCTGCGCGCTGGCGGTAACGACAAGACAGCTTTCATCCAGCAGCTCCGTCGCCTCGATTCTGCGCTGAACGACGACGGGCTGCGTGACGACCTGCAAGAGAGTAATGATCTGCTGGACGACAGTGTTGAAGGACTTGAGCAATTGTCCGAAATGGCCCAATCCCTCAAGGATTTCAGTCGTTTGGATCGTGCCGCCACCGACAATGTCAATTTGAACGATGGCGTCGAGCGGACACTCGTTATCGCGAAAAATGTGCTGAAAGGCGGTATTCAGGTGCAGCGAAATCTGGGCGAATTACCCGATGTTAGTTGCTCACCAGGTCAGATCAATCAGGTATTGCTGAATCTGATCAAGAACGCAGCTGATGCCATGGATCGCGATGGCACGCTGACGATCAATACCTGGGCGGACGACGACTTCGTGCATGTCAGTGTCAAAGACACCGGCACAGG
>JBCAZB010000394.1:0-2676 GCA_038533315.1 Pseudomonadota bacterium
CTGCCAACACATACACTGACCCTGCTCCGACATGCCAAGTCAGACTGGGGCTTTCAAGGTTTAACGGATCGCCAGCGGCCACTCAACGCCCGGGGCGAGCGTGACGCCCCCGAGATGGGCAAACGGCTGAAGACCAGCGGCGTGCGACCCTCGCTGATCGTGTGCAGCAACGCAGTGCGCACCACACAAACCGCCAAGTTGTTCGCAAAAGCGATTGGATTCCCGATTGAGTTTATTCATCGCGAATCGTCTTTGTATCTGGCGAGCGCTCAAAGCATCCTGAAAACGATCGCCGAGCAAGACAATGAATTCAAGAACATCGTTCTCGTTGGTCACAATCCCGGAATATCCGAAGTCGCAGAACAATTGAGCGACGGCCTGACGAATCACATGCCAACCGCAGCCATGCTAACGGTGCGCGCCGATGTGCCGGACTGGCAAAGCTTCACTTTCGGCGCGATCGATGTGGTCAGTTACGACTTCCCGAAAAACGCGGATGGGCCAATAACGCGCCGGACCTGATCCCTGCGCTATCTACCCCTGCCACGCGAAGACCAACAGTCAATCATCCAGCGACAGTAAGCTCGCGTTACCACCCACCGCGGCGGTGTTGTTGCTCACCGTGTATTCACTCGCAAAGCGCGTCAGATAATTCGGTCCGCCCGCTTTTGGCCCGGTCCCCGACAAACCTCTGCCACCAAATGGCTGCGAACCAACCACCGCACCCACCATATTGCGGTTGATGTAAACATTACCCGCCAGGGATGCCTTCGCCAGCGCGCCAGCGCGTCCGTCGATGCGCGAATGGATACCGAAAGTCAGCCCGTAGCCGCTGTCGTTAATCTGATCGACCAGCGTGCCGAGATCTTTGCCTCGATAACGATAAACATGAACGATCGGACCAAACACTTCTTCCTCCAGAGCGTCGAGGCTGTCGATCTCAACCAGCGTTGGCGGAAAGAATATGCCATTCGATGCTTCGCCGGGTAATTCGGCTTGGTGCACGACGGTTTGTTCAGCGCGCATACGTTCTATGTGTGCTGTTAGTCGCGCCCGCGCCGCGGTGTCAATTACGGGTCCGACGTCGGTCGCCAAATTAGACGGATCGCCGATGTGCAATTCATCCATGGCACCTTTCAGCAACTCGATCACACGCGGCGCGATATCATCTTGCACGCACAAAACACGCAATGCCGAACAGCGCTGACCGGCACTATTAAACCCAGACTGCACCGCATCCAGCACGACCTGTTCAGGCAGGGCCGATGAGTCGACGATCATCGCGTTCTGCCCACCGGTTTCTGCGATCAAAACACCAATCTGGCCATCGCGCGCTGCCAGTGCCCTGTTGATAACCAGAGCCGTTCGCGTCGACCCGGTAAAAGCGACACCTGCTACCCGAGAGTCCGCCGTCGCGGCATTGCCGACTTCAGCCCCGGTACCCGGCAAAAATTGCAGGACGTTGGCCGGCACACCGGCTTCAAGCATTAGCTGAACGGCGCGATACGCCACAATCGAGGTCTGCTCAGCCGGCTTGGCAATAACTGCGTTGCCAGCCGCGAGCGCCGCCGCAACCTGACCTGTGAAGATAGCTAACGGGAAATTCCATGGACTGACGCAAACAAACACGCCGCGCCCGCGCAACCCAAACACGTTGCGCTCGCCTGTCGGACCTGGCAATTCTTCCGGCACCGCGAATCGTTGTTCGGCTTCGGCCGCATAGTAGCGCAGGAAATCGACGGCTTCGCGCAGTTCGGCAATCGCATCTGGAATACTCTTGCCCGCTTCACGTACACACAACGCCAGCAGCTCCGCGGTATGCGCTTCGAACAAATCCGCTGCTGCGCGCAAAGCTTGTGCGCGCTCTGCGACCGGCGTTTGGTCCCATTGACGCCAGGCACCGGCAGCCACATCGATGGCCGCCGTCGTTTGAGCGGCATTGGCAAAACCGACCTCGCCGATGGTCATACGCTGGTCGAACGGACTCACACTGTCATGCCAAGTCGCTTCCTGCGCTTTGCCGTCGATCAGCGGCGCCGCACGATAACGACTCTCCGCATGCTCGCGCATCGTATCCAGCAGGGAAGTCGCGACCGCGCGGTCTGGCAGGTTGATGCCGCGTGAGTTCAGACGACGTTCGCCGAACAGCGCAGACGGCATCGGGATCTTAGGATGTGCGACCGGCTTCTGCACCGACACTTCCGCGATCGGGTCTGCGATGATCGCATCGACTGGCTCACGCTCATCGACAATGCGATTGACGAACGAGGTATTCGCCCCATTTTCCAGTAGACGGCGAACAAGATAAGGCAGAAGGTCTTCATGGCTGCCGACGGGCGCGTACACACGGCACTGACGGCCGTAACGATCGGCGTCGATGATATCGTCGTAGAGCGCTTCCCCCATGCCATGCAAGCGCTGGAACTCGTAATCCTCACGTCCGCCCGCGTGTTGCAACACATAGGCGATGGTGTGCGCATTGTGGGTCGCGAATTGGGGATAGATTTGCGCGCCGGCATCCAACATCAAGCGTGCACACGCAAGGTAAGAAACATCGGTATTGACCTTACGCGTAAACACCGGATAGCCGTCGAGCCCCATCTCCTGAGCATGCTTGATTTCCGTATCCCAATACGCACCTTTGACCAATCTGACCGGGATCCGATGGCGTACTCG
>JBCAZB010000395.1:0-2655 GCA_038533315.1 Pseudomonadota bacterium
CGCAGAAGGACAGCACCAGACCGGCGACGCTGCGCGGCCCGCCGATCGTATCGATGAAGGATCTATCGATTTTCAGGCTCGTGACCGGGAAGGACTGCAGATAGACGAGATTCGAATAGCCGGTTCCGAAATCGTCTAGTGCAACGTGACATCCTAGTCGCTGAATCCGATGAACAAATTTCTGGGCGCGATTGAGGTGTCTGACCAGCGACGTTTCAGTAAGCTCGAAGCACAGCGTATCTGGAGCCACACCTGTTTCGGCGATTCGGGACTCAATGAATTCAATGAAGGTCGTGTCCTGAATCGACTGAGCGGAGATGTTGATCGAGAACATGCTAAGCCCGACCTCTAGCGGGTTACTAGCGTTTGCAATCTCGGTGAGTGCGGCATTGATCACCCATCGATCGAAGGCCGCCATCAGTTGATAGCGTTCTGCCGCGGACAGGAAATTAGCTGGACTGCCATCGGCGACATCATCCCAGTTCAGTCGGGCGAGCAGCTCAAATTTCTGTCCCGATGTCGCGCCGATAGGGTGTATTCGTTGCGCGTGTAACGTGAAGCGGTTCTCGATCAGTGCCATTTGCAAGAAGCCGACTTTATCGACATCGGAACGGCGCTGAATAATGCTGCTATCGATATCCTGAAACAACGCGGTTTGATTGCCGCCACGATCTTTGGCGCCGCGAGATGCAACCTCAGCGAGAATTAGCATGTCATCCGGTCCTTTTTGGGCGGCACCGGTATCTACGACACCTGCACTTGCAGAAAGACTGATGGCCTTGATCGTGTCGTCAATCGTCTCTTCGGCCAATCGCCGCAGTACATGAGATGCTTTGGCTAGCGCCGTTTCACCGGAAGCACCGCGCAGGAACATCGCGAAGCGATCACTGCCGACATGTGAGACCGCATCGTTCGGCCCGGCACTGTCCAACAGGATACGCTTAAACGTGGTCAATGCACGATCACCGCCGGTGAATCCGAATGCGTCATTGATGGTGTGCATCTTGTCCATATCAAAATAGACAAGGCTGTGCGGCAGCGAGGGTTGCACCTTCAGAATATCGTCGATACGCCCCACGAGCTGATATCTGGATATCAACGTATCTGGCATGTCACTAGCGCTAAACAGTGTGCCAATACGATTGGCCATCGAACGTACGATGCCGGAAAGCTGCGGTTTTTTCTCTGCCGATATGACGAATAACAACCCCTGCACATCGCGCTTGTTAAACAGCAGCGGTGCGGCAACCAGATAGCCATCCGTCCCGTCATGTAGCGACACGGTTGCTGTGACGACGCGCCGGCCCTGCTTCATGGACTTGTGCAGTTGCGGCAGGATGCGCACTGCCGCTTCGTTACCAAAATTGTCACTGACCGCGATCTTACTGAGCTTTCTGCCCGGTAGCGCAACAACCACGCCTTCAAGTCGGTATTCTTCTCGGCAAACCTCAACCAAGCGCTCGATTGCGAGTTCAGGCTCACTCTCACTCAGCAGCCGGTCGAGTATGTGGGATAGTGAGAGCGGGTTCGTCGGCACTTCACCCAAATGGAGGCGCTGGGTAGTCAACGTTAGATCAACATCGATCTGCCGCGCCAAACATTGCAGTATGTCGTCGATCGCGAACTGCACAGCCTGGAGGTTGGGTGGGTCCACACTATAGACCACCACGCTAAACATGATCCCAGCCGCGTTGCTGCAATCCAATGGAAGGTGGTAGACGGCGTAACCCTTGCCGAGATTCTGCTTCTGTGTACTAGCCACATCAGCAGCTGGCGTGAAGCGATCACTCTCAGGACAGGCGGCCTGAAACACCTGGAGCCACATAAGTTCGCGCTCATCGGACCAAATGGAGGCAGCCGCTACATTTTCGACAGCAGCAGTAATTTCCCGTACGAAAGCATGAATCGCCATGCTATCGAGCTGGCCTGAGTGATTACTTGTTATGGGATCACCGGTCATCCATTGAGTGAGCGGCGGCGATGGCGGATTCTTTAGTGCACGTAGTCGAAGTCCGGGGCAACGGCGGTCAATTCATCAGGGTGTTCCCGTCGCTTCAGCTCGTCACCGTGTTTACCCGCGAGAACCATGCTAATTCCCCGAAATGGAGCGACCGTTTGAGCTCATTGTCCGCTTCATCTCGCCCGCTGTAGCGGATGGATCGGAGACGGACGAACAATGAGGGCGTCGTGCTCAGGTTAAACCCGCAAGAATTTCCGGCCCCCGAAACTTGAGCGTAAAGAAATAGGTGGCGACCAATAGAAGCGCGCTCGCTGCGAGCATGCCACCCGTCGCGAGACTCTTGGCAACTTTCGACGACACGATCTGACGACGACCAATCAAAACCTCTGCGACGAGCAGGTTGGGCAAGTAAAAGAAGAAGTCCATGACTTGGTCGAACGGCCCATCAAGCGTAGACGTGTGCCCCAAGCCGTCGGTAAAGAGAAACCAGAAGCCGTACTCCATACGATACAACCAGGAGCCGACAGCCAACGCAAAAAGACGTATCGCCCAGGCCCGATGCCGAACGAAATCACGCTGTCGCGCAAAGTGGATGGCGGCAACCGCCGCGATGATCGTCAGCACGCCATAGCCGGTGAAGCCGATATCCATCATCATCCCGCCGACGGTGCCCTTGGCGAAAATAAACACCAGCC
>JBCAZB010000396.1:0-2617 GCA_038533315.1 Pseudomonadota bacterium
CCGGGCGGAGCAACCGCTGGCGCTCGAGTCTGGCGAGTCGTTGTCAGATGTGACTCTGGCGTATCGTACCTGGGGTCGTTTGAACGACACCGGCGACAATGTGGTGCTGATTTGTCATGCGCTGACCGGATCGGCGGACGCCGACGTCTGGTGGCCCGGACTAATCGCGGAAGGCGGCGCGTTAGATCCCTCGCGGGACTTTATTGTCTGCAGCAATGTTATAGCGGGGTGTTACGGCAGCAGTGGGCCTTACACCAAAATAGACGGGGACCACCGGCAACGCTATGGCCTGCGCTTTCCTCAGGTGTCGGTCCGCGACATGGTCGCGGCACAGCGATTGTTGCTGGAGTCGCTCGGCGTGCGGCGCATCAATTTGGTGCTCGGTCCATCACTCGGTGGCATGCAGACGTTGGAGTGGGCCGCTACGTACCCTGAATGGGTGCAGGCTATTGCGCCCATCGGCACATCGGCTCGACATTCAGCCTGGTGCATCGGTATCAGCGAAGCGCAGCGGGCTGCGTTGGCGGCAGATCCGAATTGGCAACAAGGTTGTTACAGCGACGACCGCCGCCCCGAACAAGGCCTGGCCGCCGCGCGCATGATGGCGATGGTGTCGTATCGGTCGTTCGACAATTTCGAGCAACGTTTTGCACGTCGTATGCAGGACGATGAGACCTTCTCGATTCAGAGCTACTTGCGTTACAAGGGCGAAAAACTGGTAGGTCGTTTTGACGCCGCGAGCTATTTCAGATTGACTCAGGCGATGGACACGCACGATGTTGGGCGAGGGCGCGATGGTACGGCCAATGCGCTGCGGCGTATTCAATGCCCGGCGTTGGTCGTCAGTGTGAGCTCTGATGTATTGTACCCACCGGTCGAGCAGCGCTTTATCGCCGAGCACCTGCCGCACGCGACGTTTCGTCAGCTCGACAGCGAGCACGGGCACGACGGTTTTCTGATCGATACCGACGAGCTTGCAACAATGCTAAAGCATTTTCGTACTGGCGGATTGGCGCAACTCAGTAGCTACGCGGTCTGACTAGCCGTCGGTAAGGCGATCGATCACGCGTTGCGTCATTTGTCGGGTGTTTAGCGGTGTATCAGCCGGGGCTAAATCCGGTGTTCCAACACCATCGGACAGCGCCATCTTGAGCGCAAGCTCAATAGCCGCCGCCTCTCTGGGTAGCGACAAGCTATGGCGCAACATCATGGCGGCACTCGCGATCATGCCGCACGGATTGGCGATACCCTTTCCTGCGATGTCGGGCGCCGAGCCATGAATCGGTTCGTACAGCCCCGGTGTACCGGTTTCGGTCTGGCGATCGCCGAGTGAGGCGGACGGCAGCAGTCCCATCGAGCCAACAATCATGGAAGCCTCGTCGGTTAGGATGTCGCCGAACATGTTTTCAGTGACGATCACATCAAAGCTGGCGGGTCGCGATAGCAGGTGCATCGCAGCGGCGTCGACCAGCAGATGTTCCAGCTCGACGTCTGGAAACTCGCGGGTCATGATCTCGGTCGTCACCGATCGCCAAAGACGTGATGTTGCTAGTACATTGGCCTTGTCAACTGACGTCACTTTACGCTTTCGCTCGCGCGCGAGCCGGCCAGCCATTCGAACAACGCGCTCAACTTCGTCCCGCGTATACACGCACAAGTCGCTGGCCTCAATGTCGCCTTCCTGCTTGTCGCCGAAGTAGATACCACCGGTCAGTTCGCGCACGACCATAATGTCGACACCAGCAAGGTGCTCAGCCTTGATGGGCGATGCCGCATACGTGGCCGGCTGCGTCACGACGGGGCGCAAATTCGCATACAAGCCGAGTGCGCTTCGCAATTGCAGCAAGCCGGCTTCCGGCCGTTTCATAATGTCCGGATCGGTCCACTGAGGTCCGCCGACGGCACCCAAGAGAATACCGTCTGCGGCTTGTGCGTGTCGCAGCGACTCCGGCGGCAGTGGCATACCGGTTGCATCGATCGCGGCGCCACCGACCAGACACTCCTTAACGTCAAATTGGTGCCCGAATTGTTCGCCGACGGCAGCGAGTACCGCACTTGCCGCTGAACAGACTTCCGGTCCAATGCCATCCCCTGGCATCGTCACGATATACGCGGCCATTAAATCGAATCTCCGCGTTGCGCTTCAAAGGCTTCGATGGCTGGGATCTGTTCCATCAGGAAGCCCATTTGATCGATACCTTGCATGATGCAATAGCGACTGAAATTGTCGATATCAAAAGGCACTGCAAGCGCATCAGTTTTATCTACGGTAACTGTACGTGCGGCGAGGTCAATGGTCAGCGACACCTGCTCGGCGAGCAGCTGCTCGTGCACCTTGGGTTCAACAACAATCGGCAGAAGTCCGTTCTTTAATGAGTTGGAGCGAAAAATGTCGGCGATCTCGGAGCTGATCACCGCCTTGAATCCATAGTCAAGCAACGCCCACGGTGCATGTTCACGTGAAGAGCCGCAGCCGAAATTGCGTCCCGCAACGAGGATCTCGGCGCCTTGGTTATGCGCAGCATTCAGCACAAAGTCCGGGTCGTCTGTGCCATCTTCCAGATACCGCCAATCCGCAAAAGCGGCGGACCCGAGCCCTTGCCTCGAGGTAGTCGTC
>JBCAZB010000397.1:0-2616 GCA_038533315.1 Pseudomonadota bacterium
GTGACAGGCACCATCCGCTACACTTCGAAGAAGCCGGAGATGCTTGATCAGGTCCGAGGTCGCGAGACTTTCAATTTCAGTCACCACAGTGACGGCAGCATTATTATGCGCGCCTATTGTGAAATTGAAGAACCATCTCCGACCGTGATGCGCGACATCATCTATGCGTTGAATCCCGACCGCGTGCCACAGTATCTGCACGTACACCTCACCGTCGGCGACCGGTTTATGGGCTCCGGCTGGATTCGCAACAATGCGGATGATGGCACCATCGAGTGCGAGAGTTTCGGTCCGGACATTGGCCGCTTATCGCAGCATGTGAAAGCCGACGGTGAATTCGACGGCTTCGGCACGCACCCTGTTGTCGGTGATGGATTTCTGACGCGCTGCATGGACTTGAGCCAGGGCCCGCATCGTCGCAACGTCCGTGTATTCTTACCCTCACCCGATCATCGCGGCGCGACACCGCCAATGATCAGCGAGGTGGTCATCGGCCTCGAGTATGTCGGCGAAGCCGAAAAGACCGTGGAGGCGGGCACATTTCAGTGCCGGCATTTTCGTTACATCGATGACATTGGTGAAGGCATGGGTGGTACGACACACCCTACGTACGATATGTGGGTCACCGCCGACGACGACTCCATCCTCGTCTACGGCAGCATCGATGGCAGCATGATGAACCGCTACGAACTGGTTGAGCTGCAGCGCTAGCTCTATGCGCCCCCATCATCGGCGATGGGCAACAGTAGGCGCACCGTGGATCCATCGCTGGACGACTTGACCGCCAATGCACCGCCAATTTCTGTGGCCCGCACGCGCATGTTGTTGAGACCACGTTCGCTGACATCCTGAGGGATACCGACCCCGTTGTCGGTGATCGCCACTTCCAGATGGTCGCGACCGCGACTGACATGCACACGCAGCGCATCCCCTTCAGAATGCCGCACGGCATTAGTAACCGCTTCCTGAATGATTCGCAGAATGCTCAAATTCGCGTTGGCGGGCAATGGCACATCGATCGCATCTTCATCAAACTGCCATTCCACATCAAAATTCGTCCGCCGCAGTAGCTTGCTCACGCGATGACGATAAGACGCCAACAGATCGCCTAGCCCATCCTCGGTCGGTGATAGTGAATCCACGATCAAGCGCAAATCGTCGATGGCACCGCGCAGCGAGCGCTGCAAGTCTGGGTCTTCACCTTGCTCGCTCAGCGCGAGCGCCTGGACTAATTGCCCGCCCAGTCCATCATGCATATCGCGCATCAACCGCGCACGCTCCTCAGCCAGTACACGACGACGTTCTGCCTCACTGAGTCTTTGCGTGGTCTTCTCCAACGCGGCTGCCCGCTCATCGGCGAGACGCTCGAGCTCGCTCGAGCGCAACTCCGCCATCCGCGAATCGCGCGCGAAACGTCGAATCAGCTGTACGCCAAACATCGATAACGGGATCAGCACGGCGTATTGCAGGTAGAACGTATTGCCAGGCAATCCAACCGACTTAAAGCTGTCGTATATCAAATCTCGAACGCCGACGCCGAGCACAACGCCGGATGCCACGAATAGACTAAATCGCTCGAAATCGAAGCGCTGGCGCAGTGCTATCCAATAGCGTGCAGTGATGATAACGGCCACCAAGCCAAACCAGATATTGAGTGCTGCGCGCATGGCACGTTCGAACTCGTGAAACGACACATCACGTGAAGCCATTGAAGCCAAGACAATAAGCGCGACGACGACAAAAGCACTAATGAGCGTCACCGCTCGTTCCAATCTGGGTGCAGCAACACCAAAAAACCGGTTTACGAAAAACAACTCGGCGACGAGCCAAGTCACGCTCGCATAGCTTAAACAAGCCCAGAGGTAGCGATCGAACGGTATGTCAGCGATTAACTCATGACCGGTGTGAATACCCCATAGCAGCATCATCAGCGCATACCAACCATGTGCGGGCTGATCGCGCCTGACCAGGAACATACAGGCCACCAAAAACCCGAACGCCCCCATGATGCCCAACATGACCAATGGCAGGGTTTCATAGAAAATCGTCGATTCTGCGCTGTCGCGCAATGCAAGTTGCAGTGGCGCGACGTAGACCCAATCAAGGTTCGTCTCGGGATACTCGCGCATCATGCGCACATAGACAGGAGCCAATTCGTCGGCCTTGTCTGACTGTCCGTCAATGAGCGACAGCACGATCGGGCTGTTGTCTTCATACAGCGGTCGCTTCGCGGGACCCGACGTGTACAGACGCTCTCCCAAATGCCAAATATCCAAAGTGGCGGTTGCAAACACGTTATAGAAAGCTCGGTCCTCAACCGTCGTCGGTAGATCGTACCGATACCAGATACTGGTGAAAGGCTCATCGCCGACGCGTCCCTCGGGCCATCCGTTCAGCGCCGGCTTCCAGCCACCCACAGGAGGTTCGTGTGAAAAACTCTTTTGATACGCCGATGGAAATACCTGGTACTTCTCCGGCACCTGATAGGGCTGGTCCAGGTAATACATCATCGTCAGAAAAACAACGGGCGCAAGCGCGAACAACAGCCACGCGATGGCCATCTGCGAACGTGTTGGCACCCCTGCGCTGTCGATCATTCCGGCATCACGATCATTC
>JBCAZB010000398.1:0-2584 GCA_038533315.1 Pseudomonadota bacterium
GATTACGATCTCGCCAATCTCGCCTTGGGGCAGGATCGAGCCGCCCTCGCCCATGATCGCGACTTCGGGACCGGCGGCAATGCCGACAGTGCCGGGCTTGCCTTGTTGTTGGAATGGGTGACGTGGGCGAACCATACAGTGCGTGAAATCAACTACCTGAACGTGCCCCAGCGCGTCACCAATATTGCCTCGATCAGCGAGGTGGACGGTTTGCTGAACGCCGCAGAGCGCTGGCGCGGGTTTCTATAGGTCTTCGTCGAAATTGTCGAGGTCTTCGTCGAAGTCCTCATCGAATTCAAACTCTTCCTCATCGATCGGCGGATTGCCGTCATACACCAGATAGTTCCGACGTTGCAGGTACGCTTCTCTGACGAACAGGTACGGATCGTTCGAGGCGTTGATCTGTGCATCGAGCGGCAGCAGACTGGCACGAAGCGAGATGATCTGTAGCACGGTAAGTTTGTCCTCAAGGCTTGCGCTATCCAAATGCTCGATCAGGTTAACCGCGCGGTCGGCGGGTGCGCCGAATGCATCGCGGACAGTGGATGGCCCGAGAAACGGCAGCACGAAATAGGGGCCGCTTGGCACGCCCCATTTAGCCAGCGTTTGGCCAAAGTCCTCGTTGTGGCGGGGCATGCCGGACTTGGACGCCACGTCGAACAGACCACCAATGCCCATTGTCGAATTGAGCAAGAGTCTGCCAGTATCGCTGAGCGCTGCACCGGGCTTGCCTTGCAGCAGGTTATTCAGAATGTTGACGGGCTCGCCCAGGTTAGAGAAAAAATTGCTGACGCCGCGTTCCATCAAGTCAGGTGTTACAGCGCGGTAACCTCGTGCCAACGGTCTGAGCAATACTTTGTCTGCACCGTTATTGAATGAGGTCATGCCACGGTTGTAGCCTTCCCACGGATCATTATTGTCGCTGGTTGTCGCACACCCGGTGAGACCGAGCGCGAACACGACCAGCAAGGCGAGGGGTCTGCGAATCATCAAAGCGTCCTTACTGCTGAGGGTTGTTCAACGTTGTGCGACTGAGGCAGAACGGTCGCGACGGACTTCGAGCTTCTGTTCCTCAGAAAGATATTCACTAACGAAGTCGGCACGCGCGAGAAAGCGTGCTCGTTGAATCGGCGTCGTTTGTTGAAGGCGTGCGCCCCGACGCAACAGAACAACCGCCTGTACCAGATTGCCGGTCATAATGTTGTATTCCGCCATGTAATAATGTGCTTCGGCGACCTGCTCGGCATCGATCGCCGCGCGCGCGATCAGCCTGATCTGCTCCGGCGTCGGCGGCACGTTGTTCAGCAGGTCGAGCAACAGTTCGTGCGCTTTGGTGGCCTGGTTGGTCTCCAGCAGCACTTCGGCATGGCGAATGGTGAGTGGCACGTTGCGGGGAAACAGCTCTTGTGCGCGCTCGAACGTTTCTAGCGAAGAGACGATTTGATCGTTGGCGGCTTGAGCCAGCGCGAGCCCGATGTGATACGGGATGACTTTATGCTGTTTCTCGATCAATTCCTCGAAAATCGCCTCAGCCTCGTCCGGGCGGTTATCACGCATTGCTGCTAGTGCACGACCATAGCGCACGGCCCGCTTGTATTCGTCGGAGTCAGACTCGTCCGCGTCTTTTGCAAAGAAATAGCTGGCGCGCTCTGGCGTATCCGCGAACAACGCGTGCGTGCGCGCTTTCATCAGCTCATAGCTTATGGAGTTGGGACGAGCATACTTCGGATAGCGATCTGCGCGGGATTTGGCCTCCGCGGTGCGAGAGCTCGATACCGGGTGAGTCCTTAGGTACTCGAATTGATCACCAGGCGTCAGTGAACTGCCGGTCTTGCGGCCCATACGCGCAAAGAAGTCCGCCATCGCCGTGACGTCAAACCCTGCATTCGCGAGCGTGGCGATGCCGACGCGATCGGCCTCGTACTCATAGCCGCGTGTGAAGTTGATTTGATTCTGAATGGCGACGGCCTGAGAGGTAGCCAGCGCACCTTCCATCACCTCGCCACCAGCGCCGCTCGCGGCTCCGAGTGCAATAGCACCCAGCATCGCCGCCATCGTAAATAGGCTGGCGCGTGAGTTATCGTGAATCGTACGCGCAATATGTCGCTGTGTGACGTGCGCGATTTCATGCGCCAACACACTCGCAAGCTCCGCCTCGTTGCGCGTGAGCTGCAGCAGGCCCGTGTGGATGCCAATGTAACCACCCGGTAATGCGAAGGCGTTGATGCTTGGGTCTTCAACGACGAAGAATTCAAAACTCTGATCGCCCGTTGCGGCGTTACCGACCAGTGTATGGCCGATATCGTTGATGTATTCGGTGAGCTCCGGATCCTGCACGATACGACCCTGGTCGTGGAACATGCGCATCATCGCGCGACCGATTCGCGCTTCCTCGGTCTTGGGGAGCAGGGCGTCGGCCGGGCTACCGATGCTCGGCAGCTCAAAAGTGGATTGCGCATGCACAACGACGCTGGCCGATTGCATGCCAAGAAATGGGATCACGGCGGCGATGGCGTGCAGCCAGGATTTACGGATTGTGTCGGTAATCTTCATATCAGTGTTTCCGACTCTATTTGGCGTACGT
>JBCAZB010000399.1:0-2574 GCA_038533315.1 Pseudomonadota bacterium
CTATGCATTTTCGTATACGATGTATTAAAAATAGTAATTGTTATGCATATTTTACAGGCATACAGTGATTCCTGAAACCCCCCTTGTACAACGATCCTGGAGATCACTGTCATGCAAACCCCCAAAACCCTGTTACTTGTTACTTTGGCCGCGGTGACGGTATTACTGATGCCGAATCACGCTGAGGCTGCGTCTTCTATCGCTTCACCGGCCCAGACCCGAGCGGTACTTGCCAATGCAGACCGTGCGGTATCGCGTGGCGATGCCGATCACGCGCTGACGATCCTGACCCGACATCACGGGTTGCTGGTGCGATCCGGCGCCGACGCGGAGCGTGCGTCAATCGCTTGTCAGGCGCACTTCATGAAGGCGGACTTCGTGCAGGCAGTTGAGCAGTGCTCGATTGCAATCGACTCTCGCAATGCGCATTGGAGCGATTTCAACAATCGCGGTGCAGCCCGTTTGCACAGCGGCGATTGGTCCGGTGCGATGGCTGACTTCACCACGGCGCGGGCGATGAATCCGGCGAGTGTTGAAGTGCGCAAGAATCTGACGCATACGCGCGCGGCGTTAAAAGCAGCCAACTAGTCGCAGCAGGTTAGTCTCGACGGCGGGCTTGGTCACCCCAATCTCTCCCAGACCGAGTCCGTCGTCCCCTTGCTCGTCGATGCATCTCAGGCGGGTAAGTTGAAACGATCACGCAGAAAGCGTGCGATGCCATCCTCATCGTGGTGGCCAATGACGGCGCTGGCCAGATCTTTGATGTGTTGTTTGGCATTTTCCGGTGCATAGCTTTCATCCGCCGTTGCGAACATGCTGGCATCGTTATCGCTGTCACCAAAACACACAATACGTTCTGCGCCGGTAAGATCGCGCAGAGTTGCAATCGCGCCGCCTTTGCTCGCGTCACTGTGGTGAATATCGAGCCAGTGCAGATTCTTGTCTTCCATCGCGACGCCCGAGTAGGCCACCAGGTGAGGTTCGTTATCGACGAATCTGATGACGGCCTTGATCAACTCGCCATCGCCGATCGCGCTGATATTACTAATTTGTGCGTCTTCGGGAATATCCCCAAGCGGATGAGTGCTCAGGCCGCGACGTACACTGTATTCGGTGACGACATACTTCTCAGCACGCGTGCGTAACGGTGGATGATAGACGGAGTGTTCGCGGTCACCGTCAATTGTGAACACCAGTGGCGCGAGGCCTTGTGTCATACACGCAGATACGACCGCTGCCAGTTCGTTGGTGGTCAACACATTCCGATGACTGAAACGTTCGTGGTCGGGGTGCCAGATTACGACGCCATTCTTGAACGCTTGCGGCAGCGCAAAGCCGTGTCCTGTCAGAATGTCACGGGAAGCATGCAATGTGCGCCCGGTGGCGACCGTGTAGGCAATGCCATTATCGGTCAGCAGTCGCAGCGTATCGCGCGTGTAGTCAGAGATGACGGATTGGCTGTTGAGCAGCGTGCCATCGAGGTCAAATACAACGAGTTCCATCCGCTAATGGTACGCGAGATGCCCGCCGAAGTTGCCGTCGATTTAGCGCTGTTTGTACTGCGTTGGGCAATACGCGCGATTGACCGCCTTGGGTCGTAGCGCTCGGTGTTTGGTTTTGCGATTGGTCACCCTGGCGCGCCACAGGCGAAAACTGCCAGGCTTGAGCTCGCGACGCATCAGCTTAATGACATCGGCTTCCGGTAGTCCGTAGGTCTCGGCGATCGCCTCAAACGGCGTGCGATCTTCCCACGCCATTTCAATTACGCGGGAACGGTCGGCGGCGGAGAGTCGGCGGGATGCGCTCACTAAACGATGCGCTCGTTCCACGCGAAAATCGCAGTCGGCATCATCATGCAGCCGAAAAACAGCGGAAAGGCTAAGTCATGCAACTGATCTGCTGTCATGGGCAATACCAGCCCGCCTTTGGCCAACAGTTGATTAGCGATGTAGATCGAGAGGTAGCCGGACAACAGTACGATGACGCCCATGAATGCGTAGCGGTAGGTCGTGCCGCGGACTTCTCGGATACGTTCGTCGACAATCTCGTCTGGATAGTCCGTCAGCCCACGAATCGCCATGCGCAGCAGAAACAGCGATGCACCCCACGTGAGAAACACGGGCAGCACGATGAGCGACTGATCAAAGTAATCGGCGATGGCGTAGACGACGAGCAACGCGAACGAGGCAACGGTCAGGGCGCGTCGACGCGATAGCGGACGAATGAAATCGTAGCGGGTATCTGAGAGATCTCGCGCGGCCTTGCGCTCGACATCGTTTAGGACCTGCTCGCGCAGTCGTTGTGCGTCGGGGTTAGTCATCATGAGGTCCTCCTGAGTTCAAATAATTGCTCGCTCATCGATTGCAACGGGTCGAGCGAAAAAATGGCTTCAATCGGTAGCTCGAACAGTTTTGAGATCTGTAGTGCCAGTACCAGACTCGGACTGTACTCACCACGCTCGAGATAACCGATGGTTTGGTAGTGCACGCCAACAGCGTCAGCGACTTCCTGTCGGCTCAAACCGCGGTCCGCGCGAAGTGCTGACAGACGGTTATAAACCGGCGCTTCATCTTT
>JBCAZB010000400.1:0-2573 GCA_038533315.1 Pseudomonadota bacterium
ATAAGGACTAAAAAAGGACGGGAAATCAGAAAGGCCTTTGTACCTAGAAATGACGATTTTGTGTTACTATCTGCTGATTATTCTCAAATAGAATTGAGAATAGCCGCATCTTTTGCTAAAGATCAGCACATGATCGAGCGACTCTGCGCGGTTTCTCGCAGCGCTGACGAAGATTTCCATCTGCTCCTTGACCGCGGGTTGACCGACATACTCGGCCAGCGTCGTCGGACGGATCGCGCGATCAAAGACACGATCATCAGTCTGGCTGTCGCCCGCTACCATGCGGATGTCGTCGTGTTCAGCCATCGTATCAACCAACCGCCTGTTTTAGTGCCAGTCGGATGTAGTCTTCGGTACTCGATGCTTCGCCTGATTGCTCGACCACTTGCAACAACTTGCGCACTTCGGTGTCACGATAGCCGAGCGCCAGCAACGCAGAGTACGCCTCCCCTCGCCCGGACTCCGGTGCGGAAACCGGCTGCGAAGTCTTCGTGGCGACATTCGCATCGCCCAGCTTGTCGCGCATTTCTACGATAAGACGCTCGGCGGTCTTTTTGCCGATGCCTGGCACCTTGACCAAAGCTGGCACATCCTCGTACTCCACGCAGCGCCGAAAGCCGCTGACACTAATGCCCGACAGAATCGCAAGCGCGATGCGCGCACCGACCCCAGACACCTTTAACAGGTTGCGAAACAATGCACGCTCCCCATCAGTGGAGAAGCCATACAGTAGCTGAGCGTCTTCGCGCACAAGGAAATGGGTCAACAGCTGCACGTCGGAACCCACGGCCGGCAGCGTCAGAAAAGTCGACATCGGCGTTTCGATATCGTAGCCAATGCCTCCAACATCAAGTACAACAGTTGGCGCTTGCTTGCCGCTAATCCGTCCGCGCACAAAACTGATCATGCAGACCCCGCCATCGCTTCAGCCAGCCTACGATTCAGACGCTGGCTGTTGGCATGACACACCGCAACCGCGAGTGCATCGGCCGCATCGGCCTGCAAATCGCCGGACAATTTCAACAACGCCTTGATCATGTGTTGCACCTGCGCTTTATCCGCGCCGCCTGTGCCTGTCACTGCCTGCTTAATCTCGCGCGGTGCATACTCCGCAAGCGTCAGTTGCGGCCATTCAAAACCCGCGCAAATCGCAGCGGATCTCGCCGCACCCAACTTCAGTGCGGAACCGGCGTTCTGGCTGACAAACACCTGCTCCACTGCCATCTGCTGCGGCATCCACTCACGCAGCAACTCGCCGGTCTGCTGGTAGATTCGGCGAAGCCGATCGTTGAACTCGCCATCGCCACAACGAATGCATCCGGCAGCAACAAATCGGCAATCACTGCCGACCGCATCGATAACACCGTAACCCGTGATTCTCGAGCCGGGATCGATGCCGATGATGCGTGTCGTGGAGCGTTGTGTCATTTACGCAATCTCAGCGAGGATCTCATCCGAGATATCGGCATTACTGTAAACATTTTGCACATCGTCGAGATCTTCGAGCGTATCCAGCAACTTGATCATCGACTCCGCTTCTTTGCGACCAAGCTCAGAGGCGGATTCTGCTCGCATAGTGACTTCGGCGTTTTCCGGTGCCAAGTCTGCTGCGACCATCGCATCCCGAACTTGCTCGAACTCCAGCGGCTCGGTGATCACCTCGATGGATCGGTCGTCGCTGACAATGACATCTTCAGCACCGGCTTCAATTGCTGCTTCCATGACCGCATCTTCATCGCTGCCAGCGGGATAGTTCAGCAAGCCCACGTGGTTAAACAGGTAAGCGACCGAGCCATCAGCTCCAAGGTTGCCACCAAACTTGGAGAACGCGTGGCGGACCTCGGCGACTGTGCGATTGCGATTGTCGGTCATGCAATCGACCATCACGGCTGTACCGCCGGGCCCATAGCCCTCATAGCGAATTTCGATGTAGTCCGCTCCGTCCAATTCACCCGCACCGCGTTTGACGGCACGCTCGATGTTGTCTTTCGGCATGCTCTGTGCCTTGGCCTTGTCGATGGCCAGACGCAAACGGGGATTGGCGTCGATGTCACCACCACCCATGCGGGCGGCAACCGTTATCTCGCGGATCAACTTCGTGAATAGCTTGCCGCGTTTCTTATCCTGGGCGCCTTTGCGATGCTGAATATTCGCCCATTTACTATGTCCTGCCATGATTGTTCCTGTCTCGTACTGTCCAATTACACTCAGAAGCGCAATTGAATACCAGCGATCAAGCCGGTATCAACGGTCAACTCTGCGCCATTATCGAAGCTGGCGCTGATGTTGCGCAGGCCGACGTAAACATCCGCTTCACGCAACACGTTGTAGCCGATACGCGCCTCTACCTCATGGAAGCGATCGCCATCGCCGAAAGACAGCACATCGGGTGCAATGTAGGCATGCGCATAGACATTGATACGATCGTACTGGGGCATCGTGTAACGAAGATAGCCGCCGATGCCGAGCACCACTGCATCGACGTTCAGCGCGTCGGGGTCGATTACAAAAATCTTGCCACCGAGACCGCCGATCACCGGATTGGCGCCGGGCGATGCCTCTCCGGTCAAATG
>JBCAZB010000401.1:0-2569 GCA_038533315.1 Pseudomonadota bacterium
GGCAGGACGAGACGCAAATCAACAACGGTCTTGATGCGATCTGGCAGGCAATGCAGGACTGCGTCACACGAGGATGCCGAAGTGATGGCGTACTGCCCGGCCTCAAAGTGAGGCGGCGCGCTGCTGCGATGCACGAGCAATTGCGTTCGCGTCCCGAGGCCGGCCTGTCGGACCCGCTGCTCATCATGGATTGGGTCAACTTATACGCACTGGCTGTGAATGAGGAGAACGCCGCTGGCGGTCGCGTCGTCACTGCACCGACCAACGGCGCCGCAGGCATCGTGCCGGCGGTGCTGCATTACTACACGCGATTTATCCCGGGCGCGAACCAGGACGGCGTTCGTCGCTTCTTGCTCACTTGCGGCGCTATCGGGTTGCTCTTCAAAGAGAATGCATCCATCAGCGGCGCCGAAGTAGGCTGTCAGGGTGAGGTTGGGTCAGCTTGCTCAATGGCGGCCGGCGCATTGACAGAAGTTCTCGGCGGCACACCCGAGCAATGCGAAAATGCGGCCGAGATCGCGATGGAGCACAATCTTGGTCTCACCTGTGACCCAATCGCAGGCCTGGTTCAGGTGCCCTGCATCGAAAGAAATGCGATGGCCGCGGTCAAGGCAATCAATGCCGCGAGACTGGCTTTGCGCGGTGACGGCAGGCATATGGTGTCGCTCGATAAAGTGATTGAAACCATGCGCGAAACCGGTCGCGATATGAAAGACAAATACAAGGAAACCGCGCGCGGCGGACTCGCCGCCAGCGTGGTCGAGGTCCCGGTCAGCTACGTTGATTGCTAGCGCAAATATTGCGCGAGGAACGGATTCAACATCCGATTGTCGGGATCCATTTGGCGACGAATCTTCCTGAAGAAATCGAGACGGGTGCCAAACGCGGCGTTCGCGTAGAGCGGTTCTGCACAGCGACTCTGATTAAACAGTGGCACGCCACCCCAGCGCTGCGCGAACTCGGCAAAATCCATTGCGTAGTCTTCCCACATCGTATGCGGATTAGAAATCACACGTAATGCGAACATCGGTTGCTCGAAACAGGGTGATAACAGGCCTGATTGATCAGCAGGCAAACGCACGCCGACGAGCGGCATATCGCAACGAAACTTGTTGCTTCGATAGTACTCTTGCGCGAATGCGCGGTAAGCGCCCAGTAGCAACTCGATGTTTTCGATCGGGAAGCACCAGCTCGAATAACGCAACGGGGGCGCGACGAATCTGCCGCTAGTTTGCGAACGAAACTCAACAGCAGAGCTGCCGCTTTCGGTGAGCGTGTTGGTGAGCATGCTGTGCCCCAAGCCGTGCAGCCCGTCCACCAGACTGTACCGAATGCCCGCTATCGGCACGATCCGGCTGAGTTTGCTGCACATGGATGGCAGCACCGTGGTCTCGCCCCAGTCCTTGACGTGCCAGGCGATAGATCGTACCGGCTGTTCCCGCTCAGAAGCACGTCGTAACTCGGTATACAGCGTGTCTTTGAACGGCAGGTAAAAGAACTTGATACCAACCCGCTGTTCGCTCAACGCATGCACAGCACGCGCGAACGTCGTGATGTCCATCTTGCGCTGCTTCAATGTAAACGTTTGGATCGGACGAACTTTGAAGGTCACCTCAGCGATGATGCCGAGCACGCCCATGGACAGCCGGAGGATACGCAACAAGTTACCCTGGCTATTATCAACAGAAAGCAGTTTCCCGGTCGGTGTCACCACCTTGAGCGCCACCACCTGTGATGCGAAAAACGCGTTCTCGCCATTATGAGAGGGGCCGAAGCAGCCGCTGGCCACGACACCACCGACAGTGCGCCGCACAAGGTCAATGGCACCGGCCACTTCGAGGTCCCGCTCCGCGAGATAGTCAGCCAGTTCGCGCAGGGTAACACCCGCCCCCGCAGTCACGGTCGTATCGGTCAGCAGACTGATCTCGTTCAGTCCCGTCATGTCGACAACCGTTCCGCCAACGGCAGAAGTGCATTGTGTCGACGCGCTGTTCGCCCCCATCGGACGTATCGGCACAGGGTACCGATTGGCAGGATCCATGATCGCCAATACTTGTTTCAGCGAAGTAGGTCGTTCAACCCCGGCTTTTGCGAGCGCAACGTTGTTGACCGCACTATTCGCGCGCGGCTTGCGAGCGCCGACGAGCTTGCGCGATTTCTGCGGATCTTTTCCAACCATGCCTGTGTCCTCAAGTCAGTGCCTGTCATTGCACAACACGAAAACTAACGGCTAAGCGGTAGGGATGACGGCGTTCAACGCCGGCAACTCCGCTGTCGTAGGCGTCTGCCCTTAGACCGGTAGCTTTGCGACCCGCGCTTTCACACGGTGTGCCCTTGAGCGGAAGAGTGGCATAGCGGAACGGACAGCGTCAACGCGACATCGTTAAATATCAACAGCTTATGTAAAACGCTTATGTAATTAGTCGAAAGTAACCACAGAACGGATGCTCTTGCCCTCATGCATGAGATCGAAAGCGCGGTTGATGTCTGCCAACGGCATTGAATAGGTCACCATCGGATCGATGACAATCTCGCCGGCGAGGTATTTCTCGACGTAACCCGGCAATTC
>JBCAZB010000402.1:0-2568 GCA_038533315.1 Pseudomonadota bacterium
AAACCGCCTTGGAACTGTTCCGTGCCATAGCTCATGATTCGAAACTTAGTGACATTGCCCTTCGCGGTTTTGATGAAAAAGACATGATTGACCGGGGAGTCGTCAGGTAGGCCATGAAACAGATCGGGGTAGTTCGATTTCGGGTGTCGTTGCGTCGCGTACTTAGCGTCGCGTAAGGCTCGATAACTGACTTTATCCAAGGATATCTGTCCTCGGTCGTACCAGCTTGAGCCGTTTAGTGCCCGCATGTACTCGGAAGAGACGAATCGCCGTGGCGGCCCGCTGTCCCAGTAGCCGGAGCCCGTGAAAAACAGGTCTGCACGCTTGGCCGAATCGCTGGAGGTCACGCGACCCTGCTCAAGGTCGACGTGCTTATGCGTGCGTATCGTGATCGTGCCACTACTCATTGCTGACGGTGAGAACGCCTCCCATTCTGCCAGTGCCTTCTCGTAGCGCTGCAGACTGCGACGGTATTCGGCGTCTTTGCGGTCCTTCATGTCGATGTAGAACTTGGCAAGACTTATCGCACCGCCGACTCCGACAAAGCTAATAACGACTACGATCCACCGTTTAATACGGCCTGTTTTTGATTGGTGTTGGCTGACGGTTTCTTTCTGTGTCATGTTGTTAGGTCTCCACCCGACGTGTGACGGTGTATGCAGTGACCGAATGCGATGTCGCGATTGTCGGCATCGGCGCTAATGTCATGAAACGCCCTATCGGCGTGAGCGTGGGTTCGAGGTAAGCAACACTGGTGACGCTCCCCCCGCGGGTCACCAACTGCGCCAGATCCGGTATCCAAACCTCATTGGCATGTTGGTCGAGTTCGGCTGCGTCAACGGTTGCGCATGCGATTGCGTGCAGAAAACACTGACTGCCATCGACCTCCACTAACAGCAGCCGCGTCGTTTTGTTCGTGCCGATCGATTGCATCGTTTTATTTACCATGGCGCTTGTGCCAGGGTCCGAGCGGACCTGTGGTTTCCGGAAGTTCGCCGACTTCGCCCCATGCTCCGGCGTAGTCTTTCCAGGGCTGTGTATAGAGTGGTTCGAGACGCTTGGAGATATCCCAGCGGACACCACTGCGCGACGTCACATCTGCGAAGCCAGCCGCCTTCAGTGCCTTGGAGATCAGGTTTGGCGCCTTCTCGAAACGGAAAGTGCCTGCTTTCGGCCAATTGCCGTGTGATGCCTTCGATATGTAGACAAGCGCTCTTCCGCGGAGAAACTCCAGGTCTTTGCGCAACACAAATTTGGGGCGAATACCGTGCCGGGAGAACCAGATGCCTTCGAGCGTGTTGTTCTTGAGCACGCTCAATGTCGCGTGCACCCAGTCGCCTTGGTGCGCCAAAGCCGGAGTGGGATTATCGCCAAAGAAGTACCAGTAAGTAATCAGTGTCCGTTGACGCTGGCCGGCACGAGCGCCTTCGCGTCGAATGTAGTAGTACGCGGGTACCCTGCCGGTGGGTCTGTTATCACCGCGCAAACTGCCCATCGGCTGTAGAAACACTTTTTGGGAGGAACCGTTGTTCTTGTCGCGTGGTCTGCGATTTCGGCCTTTTGCATCAACACCGTATTGATTGATGATATTGACTGGGATGTTGATGTACTTCTCACGGTTTTTGCTGTTGGTCGTGTGCCATTTGCCGGTTAGTTTGTTGTAGCCCTTATCGCGCTTTAGCTTTAGATGCATACGGAAACGTGACTTTGCGATGAAGTGCCGTGGATTCATCGGAAAGGATGTTTCCTTAGGGTGAAGCATTAGGATCGGAGCCATCTTCTCGGCTAGTGCTTGATTTTTCGCGTCACGATCAGGCAATGCGTTCTTGGGGTTACGCACTCGGCGGGGGCGATGAGTCGCGGATGTCGTTGTGCGATGGTCGCGAATCCGTACAGCGGGGCGGTGTCGTGTATCTCTGGGAGCCATGTTTTGTCCTCATTCACATTTACAACTAGGATGGTTCACACGCTTGCACGCAGCTTGGCGTTGCCGCGAGTGAAAAAACGTTGGCAAAAGCGTTTGAAAGTCAGAGGGACTCTAACGGAAACGATCGCGCGGAAGAGGGCTTGATGCACGCCACACAAGGGAGTGAGGTTTACGTTCGATTGCTGTCGGACTTTGGCGTCTGGTGGCGAGGTGAGTCTGTAGCCCTGCCGCGGTCCCGCAAGACACGGGCTCTGCTGGCCTATTTGATTGTCGAGGCGCGCGAAGTAAGTCGCCGCAAGCTATGCGATGTGTTTTTTCCATCGACCAATGACCCGAGAGGGAATCTGCGCTGGAGCATCAGTTTGCTTCGCGCAACCTTCAAAAATATTGATCCGGAGCTTATCCGGACCACACGATCAAGCATTTCGATTTGTGATGATCGGCTTGACTCGGATTTGAAACGGCTTGCCTCGGCCTCCGACCAGGAGATTCAGACGGCACCATTTGCGCCGCCCTTCGGCAAGTTTTTGCCGGGCTTCGATGCGATCGATACCAGTGAGTTCGTGTCTTGGCATGCTGCATCCGACGCGCTGTATGTCGCGCAGCAAATCGAACGTCTGAGAAGGCTCGTCAACAATCAG
>JBCAZB010000403.1:0-2557 GCA_038533315.1 Pseudomonadota bacterium
CACGACGCACCGAGCAGCGCGGTAAAGGTCTGCAGAAAGCGCGCTCGCTTGCGCGCGAAACCCACTAACCAGAACACAAAAAAGCCGTTCAGGAACAGAGAGACCAGGTAACTCTCTGCAAAATTCGTCAAATTTCCACGCAGAATGAACACAAACAATGCGCTCAGAACAGCACCACAGGCCAAGGCATACAGGCACAGTGGCTGCGAATGAGGAACATCTGCCGGGCTACGACGAAACGTCGCCACCTGCCACATTATTCGAAAAAAACTCAGCAAAGACGGTCACCTCTGCTACATTGTTTCATATCCGAGTTATGCCTGTCTGCACTTCTGATGACGGATCCGACTATCGATATCGTAAAGTCTCAAAGCGCACTGGAACGGATTTGCGAGGCCATTGATGGCGCCGCATGTTGTTTTTTCGACACCGAGTTCCTGCGCGAAAAAACCTACTACCCGCAGCTTTGCTTGATGCAGGTGCGCTGCGCGGAGAATATCTGGCTGATTGATCCATTGGCAGATATCCGGCTGGATGACTTTTACGCAGCGCTATTTGCCACCAAGCTTGTGATGCACTCGGGGCGTCAGGATCTCGAGGTTTTGAAAATTAGTGCCGGGAAGTTGCCTAACAGAATTTTTGATACCCAAATTGCCGCCGGCCTGACCGGGCTGTCGCCACAGATTGGCTACGCCAAGCTTGTCGAACAATATTGCGATGTGTCACTGGACAAAGCCCACACCCGTACCAACTGGAGCCGGCGACCCTTGGCGGAGGATGTATTGCAGTATGCCGCCGACGATGTGCGCTACCTGCCGCGTGTGCATGACGCCTTGTATACGACTCTCGACAAGCTGAATCGACTCGAGTGGGCCGAGCAGGATGCCGCGGATATGCTTTCGCCAGCGCTGTACGACAATCCGACTGAATTGGCCTGGCAACGTGTACGTGGCTTTGGAAATTTGCCGACGGCATTGCAACAACGCGTGATGCTACTCGCCGATTGGCGAGAGCGTGTTGCACAGCAATCGGATCGACCGAGACAGTGGATCTTGCGGGATGAACCACTCATCAATCTTGCGGCATTGTCGACGGTTAGCGCAGACACGATTGCGACTTGCGATGGTGTGCACCCGAAGTTCGCACAGCGGCATCATCAAGCCATTATCGAGACGCTCGCGTTGCCGGCACCCGATGCACCGGCTTTCGCCGCCCGACCGGACGACGACGAACGTGCACGATCAAAACGCATGGCGGCATCGGTGCGAGCCGTGGCAGGAGATGTTGGCGTAGAGGCGGAAGTATTGGCGCCGCGCAGAGAATTGAACGCCGCCGCTCGGGGCAACCATGATCTTCGCGCGCTCAGCGGCTGGCGCAATGCCGTCGTTGGCGATCAGATTCGAGCTGAAATGCCCTGAGGCGTCGGTGCTCGACGCGGCTGATTATGCGGCGCCAACAGCAGCCAGCAGTCGCTGTTGCACATCCTCCATGGAGCCAACAGCGTCGACCACAGCCAGTTTATTCTGCGCTTTGTAGTAGTCGATCAACGGTGCGGTCTGAGCTTCATAGACTTCCAGACGATGCCCGATAGTTTCCGGGTTGTCATCTTTGCGACGCAGCAGTTCGCCACCGCGATCGAATACCGCGTCAATCGCTTCTTTCTCTGAGAAGTAGACATTCAAGACAGCACCGGTTTTGGAGCAGGTCCGACGACCAGACAGCCGCTTCATCAACAGGTCGTGGTCGACATCCATCAACACAGCGCTGTCGAGCGGCTGACCGATATCAACCAGCAGCGCCTCCAGCGCTTCAGCCTGCGCTTCGTTACGCGGAAAACCGTCCAGGATGAAACCGTTCGCGCAATCTGGCTCGGCCAGTCGTTCTCGAATCATGCCCAACACGATGTCGTCAGAGACCAAAGCACCTTTGTCCATCGCCTCTTTGGCGCGCAAGCCAAGCTCGCTCCCGGCCGCTACAGCAGCGCGTAGCAGATCGCCTGTAGAGATTTGCGGAATACCATGATCGGCCATCAGGCGCTGTGCCTGAGTGCCTTTACCGGAACCCGGCGCACCTAAAAGTACAATTCGCATATGAGTGCCTGTCGAATAAATGTGCAGCCCGCCTTACGGGCAAGGGGCGAAACCCTAACCGTCTCGTCGTCGCACGTCAAACCCTGACGCGAGGCAAGCCAGCGAAACGGTGCTGATTTAGCTATCCTAGTGCCGCCTACGCTCGTAAGGCGCTGGAATTTATGTCAATCAGGGGACACCGATGAACCGCAAGAATGCCTTCTACGCACAATCTGGGGGCGTAACCTCAGTTATCAACGCAAGCGCCTGTGGGGTGATCGAGACCGCGCGCAAACATAAGGACAAGATTGCGAACGTGTATGCGGGCCGTAACGGCATTATCGGTGCGCTGACGGAAGACATGATCAACACCAATCGGGAATCAGCGCGGACCATTGCAGCATTACGACATTCGCCGGGCGGCGCGTTTGGCTCAGCGCGATACAAGTTGAAGGGCCTTGAGGAAAATCGTGCCGAATATGAACGAC
>JBCAZB010000404.1:0-2530 GCA_038533315.1 Pseudomonadota bacterium
GCTGGATGGATCTGAATGACATTGCATCTACGTTTGCGAAAGCCTGGCAGACCTGGTTGGCCAGTGCTGTCGACGCGATCAAAAGCCCAACCTTCTACAGCCAGATTGCAACCATTGTTGTCGCATTAGTGATCGCGGGTCTCGTATCCCGCGCATCAAAAAAACTGCGATGGTTCCGTGAACCCGCCGGCAATAGCCCTGTCACTCGACTCCGCAGTGGTCTTTACCGTGCGCGCTTTATGCTGTTCCCGCTGGCGCTGGTGCTCACCCTGCTCGTCGCGACCCGTCTCGGCGAGAACATTTCACATCCCGTTTGGTTACTACGCATCGCTGAAGGGGTCGCGCTGGTCTATCTGATCTACACCGGCATATCGCGCCTCGTTACCAACGGCTTCATCCGCTTCATGGGACATTGGGTCGGTGTTCCACTGGCCTTGCTCGCGGTGTTTGGCTGGCTGGGTGATGTCACCGCGTTCCTCGACAGCCTTAAGCTGCCGATCGGAAGTGAGTCGGTGAACCTTTCGGCCTACACCTTACTCCGTGCGTTCATTCTGGGCGCTCTCTTGTTCTGGCTGGGGCGCGCGTCCAACTCAGTTGGTAAAGAGACGATCCGGCGCCAGGAGCAGCTGGATGTTGGTACGCGTGAAGTATTCGCCAAACTCTTCGAGATCGGCGTGTTCGTGGTTATCTTCCTGCTGTTACTGCGTGTCGTCGGCGTCAGTCTGACAGCGCTCACCGTCTTTGGCGGCGCGCTCGGCGTTGGTCTGGGCTTCGGCCTCCAGCAAATCGCGTCGAATTTTATTTCCGGCATCATTCTGCTCCTCGATCGCTCGGTAACGATTGGCGATTTTGTTGAGCTCGAGGATGGGCGGTCTGGCACGCTGCGCGAACTGAATATGCGTTTCGGTGTGTTGGAAACTTACGACGGGAAAGACGTTGTTGTCCCCAACGAGCAATTCATCACCTCGAAGTACACCAACTGGACACACAAAGATCCGCAGCAGCGCTATTCCATCGAATTCCAGGTGGCGTATGCCACCGACCTCGATGCCTTGTTCGAGGACTTACGCAAACTCTGCCAGGCCCACCCGCAAGTATTGAGTGGTGACGCCTACCCGATCGAATTCCAACCCGATGCTGAGATTGCAGGCTTCGGCGATTCCGGCATCGACGTACTGATCGAGTATTGGATGAATGGCGTTGACGATGGCCCCAATCGTGTTGGTGCTGACCTCTTGCTGTCGATTTATCACCTGTTCGCCAAGAACGACGCTTACGAGTTTCCGTTCCCGCAGCGCGAAGTCCGTCTTCTTGGCGATGAACTATAAGCATTCGACAATACCTGTACAGGGCAGTTATGAGACGCGGTTCAGCAGCAGCAGTAGCCTGGCTTTGTTACAGAATAACAGTGGCAAGGAATTCGGGCCTGTCGTTCCATTTTTCGAACAGAGCTTGACCACATCAACCCGGAAACGGCTACAAGGAGTAGACATGAACCTACGCATCGCATTTGCTACCACTGCACTCATCGCGTTATCGGGGTGCTCTTCTGTCGGCGGCTATGTCGCGGCAACAACGCCAGACGACTACGGCTACTCTGACGAAGTGGTTGACGCACAGACCTACCGCGTTCACTTCAACGCCAAGCAAGTACTCAACACCCGACGACTGGCGGATTACACGCTGCGCCGCGCCGCAGAAGTCACCGTCGAGAACGGCTACGACTGGTTCAGCATTGTCGAGCCGGGTGAACCGGTTGCTGACACAACCCCAGATAGACCGGTGAACTACAGCTTTATGCCCGCACGACAGTTCACCGGGCTCCAACAAGGGCCAGGAAGAGCTAACCTACGGAACATGGGATCCGTCACCAATTCACCCAACATCACCCGCGATCCGTCCGAACGTCCGCTCGACGGCCTGACTATCGAGATTCGCGTCGGTGCTGGAGACGTTCCGGTTGACGGATTCGCTTACGACGCGAAGGGCATCCTCGGTATTCCTGCTGAATCAACGTAGTAGTACCGACGACGCAGCAACGCAATGACAAAAGGCGGCCTTCTCAGGCCGCCTTTTTTTACTTGGCTTAGCCAGAGAGCTGATCGTTCAGGTGTACAATGACTACTCCGTCGATCAGAGATCCACTGTGCAATGACTGAATCTGCCAGGCCGCAATATTTCGGGCGCGACCTTGAGGCCATGTCGTTTGCCGATAATTATCACCGTTGGATCGTCGATTGTTTTCAGCCGTATATCGGTAACGATACCGCCGAGATCGGGGCCGGCATCGGCAACTTCTCACGCCTGCTCCGGCCCCACACAGAGCGACTCACCGCTTACGAACCCTCCGAGAACATGTACCCGGCGTTGCACGCCCACTTCACCGAAGATGATGACGTGACAACCCGTAACGGATTTTTCGGCGTCGGCGATGACGCCGCGCCGGAGCGTTTTGATACGGTGTTGTACGTCAACGTGCTCGAGCATATCGAAGACGACAAAACAGAACTCGAGCGTGTACTGCACGCGC
>JBCAZB010000405.1:0-2508 GCA_038533315.1 Pseudomonadota bacterium
CGGCTGTCTCGCCCGATTGGTCAAAATTTCGACATTGTGATGATCGATCAGACGACGGACGGAACTGCCTTGTAACATCTTGTGGTGTCATGCTCCGCGCACTGCTGGATGGCACTGTCGTACCCGGTCAGATCCGCTATGGTGTGTGCATGGACATGCGCCTGATCGACCCGCCGCTGCCACTTGCTGGTCGTGTGATTGCGTTGTGGTCGTTGCAAGGCGCGCCGCAAGGCCTTTACTCGGGCCTGCCAAAACCGCATGTCGAGTTCATTGTCAGTTTGTCCGGTGACCACGCCTGGCAAGCCGATGCCGGCTCCCCGCCGGTGAGTTTTCGCCTCGGGTGGGTGACACCCATCCAAACAGCGCCGCGGTTCGCGCAAACCCATGGTCGGTTGCACTTGATAGGGGCGCGATTGTCGATACAAAGCGCGGTGGCATTGTTCGGACCGGCGATTCAACGCGACGGCGCGACACCGGTCCCTTTGGATGCTTTGCTGGGGCACGAGGCGGCACTTTTGCAGGAGCAGCTACTGGGTGCACAGGATGAACGGCAGCGGATGTCCATGCTGTGTGATTGGCTGCAACATCGTCTGATGGATTGCCGCGAAATAGCGATGCCGACAAACCAGGTCTTACTCGAAATGCGGTGGCGTACCGATAGTCTGGCGGAGCATATGGGGCTGTCGCCACGCGGATTGCGTAACCGTTTCCACCGACAGCTGGGGCTGAGTCCGAAAGTCTGGCTTCGTCTGCATCGTTTTGACGCCATTTTGTCGAGTGGTTTCTCCGATACGAGCCTTGTTGATACAGCATTGACGTTTGGCTATAGCGATCAAGCGCACATGAGCAGTGACTTTCGCCAGTTCGCGGGTCGGTCACCGACGGATTACGTCAGCAGCAGGGCTGTGGGAGATGCGCCGACCGCAGCGCCACACTTTGTACCGAGAACCGACTAGTGCCGTTTTTTACAAGACGACGACCAACACAATAAAAGACACTGCGAGTGTCATTAACAACAGGGGGCAAGATATGCCAACAGGAATCAGAATTGCATTGGGGCTGCTGGCTGGAATCTTTGCTGGCGGCATTACCATCGCCGTGGTGGAGCAGATTGGTCATGTCGTAGTGCAAGGTGAGGCATTATTTATCGTGGCGGCCGTTGGCTTGGGTTTGGCCGGTTTTGTCGGCGGTGCCGTTTCGACGTTGGTGACACGTCGCAGCCATCTCGTTTGGGTGATTGCGGTCGTGCTGGCTGGGCTGTCACTGGTCAATGTGTTCTCATTTGCACACCCCGTCTGGTTCGTGCCGGTCGCGTTCGTACTATTGGGGCTGGCGGCATTTGGCGCATCGAAGGTTGCTCCGGCTGCAACGCGTTCGCAGCAGGTGGCGTGATGACGGAAGCACTTTTCGAGCAGCTGAAGGCGCTTTTCCAACCTTTTGCGAAAGACATGATCGTCAAGACAGACACGCCGACCAATTTCTACCTTGAGGAAACACAGTCGGGCGACAAGCCAACGATGTTTGGGGCCGTACAGATCAAGAAAAACTATATCAGCGTGCACCTGATGCCGTTGTATTGTTATCCGGAATTGGCCGATGATATTCCTGACGAGTTACGCAAGCGTATGCAAGGTAAGTCGTGCTTTAACTTCAAGAAGCCAGACGACGTGCCGTGGGATGCGTTAAAAGCGCTGGTCGTGAGATCGCACCAATCGCTGAGCGCGTAACAACCCGAGTCTTGACATGGTGAGCCCTCAATTGTTTTGGCCGGTAGCCCTGGCTCTGACAGGGTGGGGGGTTGCCTATCTGGGGCTCGTCGTATTCACGTTCTTCGTTGCATCACCGTCGCACTGGAGCGCGTTGGTTCAGGATGGCCGCATCACGCAAGCCTACGCCGATTACATTGACCGGATCCCGGTCTGGGTGATTGGCCTGACCCTACTCACTGCAGCGACTCGGTTCCTCGGTGGCATGGGTCTGTTACTGCAGCAGACCTGGTCGTTCTATGTGTATGCACTGTCGGGTCTTTGCACGATCACGATCATGTTTCGCGGGTTTTTTCTCGCCGATGTAGCGAGCGTTATTCGACGCTCTCAGGTGCTACTGGAAATTGTATTTCTACTGTTGAGCCTGTTCGCCGTTTGGTTTTCATGGTGGGTGCTGATCCGGCGCAGCTGAAGCACTCAAGGCGCATTTTTGAGTTGGCTAGTCCGTTACGAATTGATAAGGGCCGACAGCACTGACGTACGATAAACAGCCGGTCTCGCTACGACACTGAATGGTGTGGGAGTCTAATGCCGGCAGGTGCGCGTAACGTTCAGGGCGGAGCTGACTGGGGGGTTGTGTCGCCGCGCGAACTGACAGTTCTCCACGAATGCCGACCAAACGTAACGGACCATCCGCTTGAGTGCTAACCGAGGCACCTTGGGCAATTCGCAATAAGCTGCCGCTGTGGGAGCCGTGTTGCCAGAGATAAGTACGCGCCGATGGGGTATCGGCGTCGGCGAG
>JBCAZB010000406.1:0-2494 GCA_038533315.1 Pseudomonadota bacterium
AGTCCGGTTACAACCGGATGGTGCCCCCGTGGGACCACGCCTTGTCCATGCATGACGGCAAGCCAGCTCGTTTCGGTGAACAGTTCATCGCGCTCGCGTACGATGCGTCCGTTGGCTGCATACAAGTCCAGTTTGCGCTGCAAGTGGTCGCTGACCGGCAGCGTTTGGCAATGCCGCCAGAAGGCCGTGTCATCGCGCTCGGTCTGGCGGTAGTGCAGCACCAGGAAGTCGCGGACATACTCGTACTCGGTTCGTGTCGCCCGGTTGTACTCGTCAATATCAGCCTGGTCGAATTGACGCGTTGGGAACAACGTCATCAGTCGGGCGATACCGGTCTGAATCAGGTGGATACTGGTCGACTCCAGAGGCTCCATGAAGCCAGCAGCAAGGCCCAGCGAGACAACGTTGTGCTTCCAAACCTCGCGACGAATGCCAGTTGTAAACCGCAACGGTCGCGGGTCGCCGAGGGGTGCCCCTTCAAGGTTGTTCAATAATGTGTCGATCGCCTGCTGTTCTTCGATGAAGCCATCGCAGAAGACGTGCCCGTTCCCCGTGCGATGTTGCAGCGGAATACGCCATTGCCAGCCAGCATCGCGAGCGGTTGAGCGCGTGAACGGTTGTGGCGCCCCGTTTCGCTCGCACGCGACGGCGACCGCGCGATTGCAGGGTAGCCAGCGCGACCAGTCGTCATAACCCGCTTTGAGCGTCTGTTCGATCAAGAGTCCGCGAAAACCGGAACAGTCGATGAATAACTCACCGTCGACGAGCTGACCATCTTCGAGGCGAACGGATCGAACGTGACCGGTCTCGGCATCCTGCTGTACATCGCTGACGCGTCCCTCGATTCGTTGCACACCATGTTGTTCGGCGAACGTTCGCAGGAAGCGTGCATACAGGCTCGCATCAAATTGAAAGGCGTAAGCGATAAACGCAAGTGGAGAGTTTCGCTGACGCTTGTCCGGGCGCATGAACCGGCCTTCCTGCGCGGCGATTTCCTGCAGACAGAATTCGCCGAGCGGTGGCACGTTACCCGATTGTTGTTGGTGCAGCCAGAAATGGTGGAAAGCGACACCTTCCATGTCGGCGCCGTAGTTCCCGAACGGATGAAAGTAGCGCTGGCCCTTGCGCGTCCAGTCGACAAATTCGATGCCGAGTTTGTAGGTCGCCTGTGTTGCTTTGATAAAGGCATCTTCGTCTAAATCCAGCAGTCGATTGAACAACGTGATCTGCGGAATGGTGGCTTCGCCCACACCGACGGTACCGATCGCCTCTGATTCGACCAGTGTGACCGACAGCCCTTTGTTGCCCATCAATCGAGCAATGGCGGCCGCGGCCATCCAGCCTGCCGTGCCGCCGCCAACGATGACCGCTTTACGGATCGGTGTCTGGGCTTCGCTCATCGGTGGTGCTCCAGGTAGGCGTTGTCCGGTGCGGCGCAAAATCTATTGATATAGGCCGCATGCGGGGGCATGTGTGCGCTGGCTTCGTGATACACCGTCGCCATCTCGCGGAACTGGCTCGCGATGGCGTCGTGCTCTAGTGCACCGATAAGCGGGTGATGCCCCTTCGGTTCCAAACCCTGACCAATCATGACGGCCACCCAGCTGGTTTCCGTAAACAGGTCGGCGCGATGGGCGAACCATTGCCCACGCGGTGTAAAGCGGTCGATGCGCTCTGTCAGGGAGTCCGGCAAAGTCATCGTTGCCAGTTGCTGCCAGAAAGGTGCGTCCTGCCGGTGATTTATCGTGTAGTGCAGAATAATGAAGTCGCGGATATCGTCGTACAGGCGCGCCATCAGTTGGTTGTATTCGTGGCGCTGTGGCGCGGGATCATCATGGCCCGGAAACAGTGCCAGCAGCTTGCTGATGCCTTCCTGAATCAAATGAATGCTGGTCGATTCCAGCGGCTCGACGAATCCCGAGGACAAGCCGATGGCGACACAGTTGTTCTGCCATAGTGCGTGCCGCCGGCCTGTCGAGAATTTCAACGTGCGTGGCGAGTCTGTCGGTGCAGTGGCCAAGTTGTCGAGTAGCTGCGCGGTTGCTGTGTCGTCGTCCATGAACGCGCTGCAATACACATGACCATTGCCGGTACGGTGCTGCAGTGGGATTCGCCATTGCCAGCCGGCGGTTAGTGCAGTGGCCTGGGTATGACTGGCGAGGGTTGCTGCGGGTTCGCTCGGCACAGCGACGGCACGATCGCATGGCAGCCAGTGAGACCAGTCGAGCCATCCGCTGTCCAGTGTCTCGCCGATCAAGAGCGCCCGAAAGCCGGTGCAGTCGATAAAGAAATCGCCGCCCACGGTCACGCCATGCTCGAGCTGCAGCGCGATGATGTCACCCGTTTCTGAGTGTTGTTCGATTGTCTCGATGCGTCCCTCTAGCCGTTGAACACCTCGCGCTTCAGCGTATTCGCGCAGGAATGCCGCGTAGCGTCCGGCATCGATGTGATAAGCGTGGCGCATTTGTGCCAGTGGCGAGCGCGGGTCATCGGT
>JBCAZB010000407.1:0-2481 GCA_038533315.1 Pseudomonadota bacterium
CGGCGTAGGTTTGTTATTTGTCGTTCTCGGCAACTACATGGGCAAGCTGCGCAAAAACTTCTTCATCGGCATTCGCACGCCCTGGACGCTCGCGAGCGACGAGGTTTGGGCCCGCACACATCGGCTCGGCGGTTACCTGTTTGTAGCCGCTGGGATCGGGTTAATGTTGAGCGCTTTCATCGGCATGAACGCGTGGCTCATCACAACGCTCGCGCTGGGCGCTGGGCTGATCCCGGTTGCCTATTCGTTCCTGCTGTACCGCAAAATTGAGGGTTTCGACAATGAAACGGCTTAGTCTCTCGTTTGTCGCTTTTTGGCTCCTCCTAACTCCGGCGCTGGCTGGAGAAACCGGCGTTGAACTCACCCTCGATGACGCGACGCTACACGGCACATTGCTCGCCGCGGACAATGCTCGCGCCATGGCGATTATCATCGCGGGCTCTGGCCCAACTGATCGCGACGGCAACAGCGCGCTGCTACCGGGTGCCAACAACTCGCTTAAGCTGGTCGCAGAAACACTCGCCGACAACCGCGTGAGCAGTATTCGCTACGACAAGCGCATGATCGGCGAAAGCCGGATACCGGGGCTCGCGGAAACCCATCTGCGTTTTGATCACTATGTCGCAGACGCCGCAGCCTGGGCCGCGTTTGCGGCCGAACAATACGGATTGCCGGTGTATCTGGTAGGACACAGCGAAGGCGCACAGATTGCCATGGTCGCTGCGGCGCACAACAAGTACGCGGGCGTGATTCTTTTGGCCGGCCCGGGCCAACATCCGGCCGACTTGATCGAGTCGCAATTGGCGGCGCAGTTGCCAGCGCCGATGATGCAACAGGCTCGCGAGACGCTCGCCGCGTTACGCAACGGCCAGACCGTCGACAATCCACCGCCGATGCTCGCGTCTCTATTCCGCGCGAGCGTCCAGCCTTACATCATATCGTGGTTCCAGTACGACCCGGCGACGACCATGGCGCAAGTGGAGGAACCTGCGTTACTCGTCTACGGCACCACCGACATTCAGGTGCCTGTGAGCGATGCGAGCCTGCTCACGACAGCAAACACCAAAGCAGAAGTCGTGATCATCGAGGGCATGAATCACGTATTGAAAGCGGTTAGCGCAGATCGAGGCGCCCAACAGTCAAGCTATTCAGATCCTTCGTTGCCGTTACATCCGGATCTCGTTGAGGCATTGGTTGGCTATATTGCTGACATCGACCGCTAAAGCGATAACGCTTGCACTGAATTGTCGTCGTCGAGCGAAGCAGCCAACCAATCGCCGAGTTCATCTGAGGTCACATCCTGCCATCCCGGCGCTGGCAACCGCGAGTCGCTGTCAACGCCAGTTTGAAGTCTGGCCAACTGACAATGCGGTTGTAGCGCGGATAGCGTTTCGACGTCGGTGCTAACGAGCGACGGCTGACCGTGCGCATCAACGCATGCGACCAATGCATGCATCGACTCGCTACGCGCGCAGGCCACTGCGTCAGCAAGGCTATCGACGACCAGCGGCACCAGTCCAAACCGCCGAACAACGCCTGCCAGCCGCATGCCGAGTACAGAATCGGACGTAACAAAAACAACGCGCGCAGCCGTCGTCGTCGCAGACTCGTCGGCCGCGGCGTCCGGCAATGGGATCGCGAGCGTAAATGCAGAGCCAACCCCTGGCTCACTCTCAACCGTCAATGTCGCATCCATCACGTTGGCGAGTGTTCGGCAAATCGCAAGACCGAGACCCGTGCCGCCATAGCGACGCGTATCACTATCGTCCGCCTGACTGAAGGTATCGAACACCGTGTCGAGTTTATCGGCAGGGATTCCGATACCCGTGTCCCGCACCGCGATGCGCCATATGTCGTCATCGTCCGGCGCGTCCACAACAACTGTGACGGACCCTTCGTCGGTGAACTTCAGTGCATTATTGACGAGATTACGCAGGATTTGCTCGATACGACCTTTGTCGCCCACCACCTCGTCGTTGCTGATATTCGGCCACTCCAGCGCGAGTGACACTGTCTTGTCGCGTGCGACATGTGAGTACAAGTCGATGGTCGCGTTCAGCGTCTTGTGGAGAGAGAATGGTTCAACGTGAATTGTCATTTCACCCGCCTGCAATTTAGATAAATCCAGGATGTCGTTGACCAGACGCAACAATGACGTTGCCGAATCATGCTGAATCTTGACGAGCGACTGCTGCTCATCGGGCAAGCCATCCATCAGCAGGATCTCACCGATCCCAAGGATGCCATTGAGCGGCGTACGAATCTCGTGGGACATGTTGGCCAGAAACTGACTCTTGGTGCGGTTCGCTTCCTCAGCCAGAAGTTTGGCCTCGGATAACTCACGCGTGCGCAATTCGACCTTTTGTTCCAGCGTGTCTCGGTGACGTGCCAGCGCCGCATCTTTTTCGGTCAGCTTATTGACAGCCTCGCGCAAGCTGTTGCGCGATTTTTTGAGTTTGCCATGCATCAGGTTGTTATCGA
>JBCAZB010000408.1:0-2477 GCA_038533315.1 Pseudomonadota bacterium
TTTCCGGTTCTGCACTATCAACGGGCAGGACCGGAAATCGTTATCGACGATGCCGACGGATTACCCGTCGACAGCGACGACACGAGTGCTGAATCCTCCAACAGCGATAACTGATTAAGGCGCGGCAGTTGACGACGCCGAGCGCTGCGTCAGCCACAATGAAACAAAAATCAGCGCCAGAGCTATCAGACCATTATCCGGTATGGGCTCGTCCAGCAACGTGCTGCCGACCGCGATCGCCCATACCGGCAATAGGTAATTCACCAACGATTGAAATGTCGCGCCGCTGCGCGCGATCAAATAGAAAAACACCAGTGCGGCAAGTGCGGTACAGAACAATCCGATAGCGATAACTGCGATCACCGGTCCCGTACCAACAGTTGACCAATCCGGCGCGCCTGATCGCCACCACCATAACGGAATGAGTTGCGTCACTGCCGCCAGCATGACGCCTGCCGACATCGTTAGCGGCGAGTGCTGTGGCGCCAGTCGCGTGATAACAGCGGCAACGCCATAACAGACTGCCGCCAGCAATATCGCTAACTGCGCGACAATGGTTGTGGCATCGCCACCGATCGCTCGCAACGCATCGGGCCCGATCAACAAGATGACGCCGACCAACCCAAACAGGAAGCCTGTCAATCGTAATCCGCTAGCGCGCTCGTCCGGTAGCAACCAGTGCGCGGCCAACAACACCGACAGTGGCGACACGGACATCAGGATGCCGACGAGGCTAGAGTCAATCGCGACTTGTCCCCACGACTCGAGAAAAAACGGGGCGACGTTCCCCACCAATGCCATGGCATGGAAAAATAGCCAGGATCGCTTGTCTCGCGGCAGTTTCTGCCCGACGCATCGCAGCACCAGCCACAACGCGGCAGCCGCGACGACGATCTGAAAGAACACGATAGACAAGGGATCGAACGAGCGCAGCGCGATCTCCACGGCGTAATACCGTGAGCCCCACAATACGACCAAAGCCAGCAGCGCCGCCCACTGCAACAGATGAGGGACGTGAATACGAGTTGCGGGCGCGTTCGTCGTCATCGATCAGGATTCCTATAGCCTATTGAATCCGGCAAGATACACCGCATAGTAGTAAAACGTAACCGAACCCGGAGCACAGCATGTTGTTCAGCCACAAGAAAATGACGCTTCCCAGCGCAGCAGATGCACTCCCCGGCCGAACGACAGCGATGCCAGTCGCCGCCAAGCACGTGGTCAATGGCAATCCTATGCAAGGTCCATGGCCTGCACCGCTGCAGGAAGCGCAATTCGGACTCGGTTGTTTTTGGGGGGCTGAGCGTGTTTTTTGGCAACTCGACGGCGTGCATAGCACATCCGTTGGTTACGCCGGTGGTAGCACACCGAACCCAACCTATGAAGAAGTCTGCAGTGGCGAGACCGGTCATACGGAAGTCGTTAGCGTCATCTTCAACCCGGAGCAAATCTCTTACGAAGCGCTATTGCGCGTGTTCTGGGAAGCGCACGATCCAACTCAAGGTATGCGGCAGGGCAATGATCGTGGCACCCAATACCGGTCCGCCGTGTACACGCTCGACGATGAACAGGCCGATGCTGCCGTGGCATCACGCGATCTTTATCAAAAGGAATTGACGACGGCGGGGCACGGTTCAATCACAACGGAAATCGGGCCGGCCGGACCGTACTATTTCGCAGAGGACTATCACCAGCAATACCTCGCGAAGAATCCGGGTGGCTATTGCGGCATTGGAGGTACCGGCGTGAGCTGCCCGATCGGGCTTCCAACCGACGATTGATGTTTCAACGATCCGATAGGGGCTGCTGAGGAACGTCGCGTAACTTGGTCAAGTCATAGCCCTCTTTCGCAAGAAAGCGATCGATCTCATCTCGAACCGACGGCGCGAGGTTCGGCTGCCTGGCCATAATCCAGACATAGTCGCGTTTGCTGCGACCGATGACGGTCACGGAGTAGTCGTCATCCAGCCATATCACGCGGTACTCGGCCTTAAACGGCCAAAGAAATTGCATGTCCCAGACCGCATTGCCGGTGCCGGGAATAACCGTTGCGACGGGCGTGTACGTTTTGCGCTTGCCGTCAAAGCTGCCTTTGGTAAAGCTAAACGTGGTATCGACGGTGGTTGCGTCTCGGAGCTGATAGTCTTCGGTCGCATTCCAGGCCCGCTTCTCAAGGAAGGTCGGGATACTCGCAATCACATACCAGCGACCTGAGAATCGTTCGAGATCAACTTCGTTGACCGTCGTGATGGGCGGCAGCCTACCCGGCTGGCTGGCGCAACCGCACGCCAGAGACAACAGACCGAACATGATTAATTTTTTGTGCATCACTCAACCATACCTCTTGCGGTGTCGCCGCGCATCACGGAGTAAGTTCGGTTAGACTCGGCTACCGGATGCAAATTTCAGGAAGATTAGTCGTGCCAAAACACACTATGCAGCGTAAGTCTCCTGGCAAGAAGACGCGAAAGCCAAGC
>JBCAZB010000409.1:0-2436 GCA_038533315.1 Pseudomonadota bacterium
GATGTTGTAACTGCCAGCGATGCAACAACAGGGAATTGCGCACCACGCTTGGCGGCGCCTGATCAAGCACCGGTGCGATTTTGTCCATGACGGTGGAAGCTGTGGCGTACTCATGTTCATGCAATAGCGACACCAGATAGTTATTGGCGATGCCAAGTACCATCAAATCAAAACCTTCGATCAGCGCCTTTTCGAGTGCGATCTGGTATTGATCATGGGCGGCCAGTGCTTGCCCGTTTTCCGCAAGCGCCCCCGCGTAGTAGTACATCACCCGCAGCTTTTCGCGCGGTTCAACACCCTCCGCATCCTCGGCAATCAAGCTCGACAGGGCCGCGAGACTCTCGGCCGGTCGATTGGTTACCAACAACAGTGCGGACCGCAGCGAACGCATCTGAAAATACAGAGTCGGCTCCGCCGCGTTGGCCGTATCCGCTATACAGCGGTCGAGCTTATCGATGCCACGGTCGATCTGTTGCGCCAGGTAATAGGATCGTCCGACAGCCAAACAGGTCTTAGCGATCATTTGACGAGTGGCGCTATCACCGCGGGCGAGAATTGCAGCCTCTGCATCGCTGGCGAACTGAACAAGTGCGTCTGGTGGGTAGTCTTGCGATTGCATGACACGATCAACAAATTCGTTGACCTCTGCATCCGTCAGGCGGGTTTGCGCTTGTGCAAGGCTGCAACAGGCTGCCGCGAGCAGCGCAAAACTGCGCAATTTCAGAAAAATGTCCGAGGTAATTCCCCCTTGCCCCACCATCGCCGCACCACTCACTCTGAATGTTCAGATTGGCGACCGCACACAAGCTCAAACAAGTTATTGATATGTTTCAAAAGGTTAGCCCATCCATAGCGCAACTGCAACGTCGTCATTAACGTCTGATAGTGTTTTGACAACGTTAACAGATAGCTCGTATTTTAGTTGTAAAATAGTGTGAATTTTCAGCGATTTAGGCCGCTACTATTGAAGCAATCACAGCGAGCATTCAGTTAACTCAAAAGGGATGTGAAGTCATGACGAAGAGTACCCATACCGCCGTAACGCAAGCTCTATTGATCGTTTTCGCAGCGATACTATTCTCACCGGCTGCGACCGCAGCAGCTCAGGTTGAGATGGATGCTCAGCTCAACTTTCCATCGGGCATTGGCGAAGTCGGCGAACCACCCAAGAAGAACATTATCAATTCGCAGCGCAAGGCCGAAAAGGCTTACAACGAGGGCCGTTATCGCGATGCGTTTTGGTATTACCGAAAAGACCTCGCACCTGTCGGCGATAAATATGCGCAGTACATGGTTGGCTACATGATGGAAAACGGGCTTGGCACCGATGTGGACAAACAAGGCGCCGCGGCCTGGTATCTGCTGGCGGCGGAGCGAGGCCACGAAGAAATCGTTAAGGTCAGCCTCGATTATCAGCGCGAGATGTCGCCTGGAGAGCTGGCAAGCGTAAAGGCTCGCACCGCTTCATTGAAAGGCGAGATGGGTGATCGCGCATTGATCGAACGATTGATTCGTCGCGACGTGGATCGGATCAACAACATGACGGGTACACGCACTGGTCAATGCGGTCTGAACGCGCGCGTCTATCGCCCCAGAGATGCAAGAGGCTCCACCAGTCAGGAAGTTTACTGTCAGGAAATCAAGGCACGTATCGAGATGCGCATGCAATACCTCGGCGGCTACGTCGAATTCGGTGAGCTCGAATTGCTGCCGGATGAGGAAGAAGACGCTGAGGCATCTGAGCAGTAGCACTCTGCTGCTTTTACACAACATCGCAAACCACAACGCCCCTGCTCGATCATATCGGGCAGGGGCTTTTTCATATGGTCTAGCCGAACGGATGGTCCAGCGACGGCGTCAGCGGCGTGAATAACACCGGCCCTTCATCGTCGACGTACAGACAGTCCTCCAATCGCACACCGAATTCGCCGGGCAAATAAATTCCTGGCTCATTGGAAAAACACATCCCTGGTGCGATCGGTGTCTGTTCGTTGCCGACGAAGTTGATCGGCTCATGTCCGTCCATCCCGATGCCATGCCCGAGACGATGCGTAAGACCTGGCGCCTGGTAGCCGGGACCAAAACCAGCATCAGCATAAAACTCGCGGACCGTCTGATCGACGACGCCGGCAGCGACTCCCGGTCGAATCGTTTCAAGCGCGAGCTCCTGACCGCGCTTGACGGTTTGCCACACGCGCTGTTGCTGGGGCGACGCTTTGCCGACGACCCAGGTTCTGGAAACATCGGATTGATAACCGTGGACGCTGCAACCACAGTCCATCAATACGACACCACCCTTCTCGACGACTTGCGGCTGCCGCGTGCCATGCGGGTAGGCGCTGGCAGGTCCAAACAAAGCAATCGAAAATGTGGTGTCGTATTGATGGACTGTGGTTGCAGCGTCCACGGTTATCAATCCGATGTTTCCAGAACCTG
>JBCAZB010000410.1:0-2380 GCA_038533315.1 Pseudomonadota bacterium
ACCATCACGACAATCACGCCGGAGATCGATCAGATTCTCCGGGTCGTACGCGATTGCCGTACCGACTCGGATGACGTCCCTGTAATCATGGAATGAATGGATTGAAATCCTTTCAGACACATGCCGTTTCGACACTGCGCCTTGCAACGGCTACCAAAACTGCGCGTGCGTAGCGGGCATGAATAGACTGCGTGTCTTGCTTTCCGCTGGTATCGTGCTGGTAGCAGTCGTCGCGCTGTACCTTGTTTTGCACGGTGACTCCAAGACTGACTTGTCTCAATCCGAGACGGTTTCCGATACGGTCCGGGTACCGCTGGAGTCTGCGCCGGAAGGCTTAGCCTCTGTCTCGTTGCAAACGGACCGCTCTGCACCTGTCGAACTTGCGGAAGCTGATGAGGCGCTTGTAGCCCGCTTTGATCAGCTATGTGAGTCGTCGCTTGCCAACTTCCAGGACTACATCGACGAACCCTACGACACGGAGCAGGCTATTGCCGAAGGTCAGGAGCATCGCACTGCGATCAAGAATCGACTGGCGCAGTCTGATGTCGCCGAACACCTGCACGTCGCGGCGCTCTACTCAGACGATTCGGCCGAGCGGTTAGAGCTGATATCCAAGGCGATTGAACTTGATCCGACCGACGCACATCTGATGTGGACAGCGACGGGCTTGTGCATCAACGCGAAAGGTGCAGCGGACTGTCCACTTGATGACTGGATGAAGTCTCTCGCGAAGCTCGACGGCCAGAACACACAAACCTGGATGCTGGTATCGACGCAGCGGTACAAAGCAGGTGATAGCGAAGGCGCACTCGATGCGCTGCAAGTGGCAGGTAGTGTGCAAGAGACCAGTCTGTTTTGGACGGAGACCATCACGACCGTCGAACGAGGGCTGGCATCGGCGAGTGATATGTCGTTTCCGTACCGTGCGGTTGAGGCAATTGGTGTGGCCGCGGCAATAGCAATCCCAAGTTTCTCTACGTTGAGTGAGATGTGTCGTACCGAGTCGACACCGAACAGTGACTGGGCTTCGGCATGCACCGCGTATATGAGTCGCGCAGCATCGCAGGCGGAGACTGAGATTTCTGCCTTAGTCGCTATGGGGCTTCACAAACAAATGCTAGAGGATCTTGGTGATCATGAGGCGGCTGCAACGCTTGAGCGGCAAATGCAGGCGCGAAGACGTCGATATCAGGTCGACGGGACGGGTATCCAGCGGATCGCCGATGCGTTGATCATTGCGAACCCAACGACGTTCTACGAATACCTAACAGACCTTAAGTCGGACGGTGAGATCGCAGCGCGAGGCCGCATGATCGATATTGCGCGGCAGCGCCTGGAAGCAGAGCCTGATCAGGTTTGCGCCGAGCTTCAGATCGAGTAAATGATACGTTTTGAAGGACCACAAGTGTATTGGGTGTGGTCAGTAATTCGTCGGTATCTCGTTCGCACCGTCCAATGCCGCTGGCACTTATTCACGATGACGGCGTAGTCTTTCTAGATCTTTGTGGGGCAGAAAAACGAATGTCTCAATCTGGCGAAACGCCTTACGAAACTCATGCTGCTGAGTATCTCGCGGCTCGCGATTCGTCCAGCATCGGCGCGAACGTCGTTGATCAGTGGGCGCGCAGCTTGAAATTCAATGCGGAAGTGCTCGACTTGGCCTGCGGCGGCGGATATCCGGTGACCACTGCGCTCCAAGAAAATGATCTATCGGTTTGGGCGATCGATTCGTCACCGACGCTACTGGAGACGTTCCGGGTTCGCTTTCCGGACGTGGCGACGCGCTGCGAGTCGGTCCAAACCTCGACCTTTTTCGACCGGGAGTTCGACGCTGTAATCGCCGTTGGGCTGATGTTCTTGCTGTCCGAGTCGGATCAGATCGATTTGATTCGTCGGATCCCGAGTGCCCTTCGAGCGGGCGGTCGATTTATGTTTAGCGCGCCGACCGAAGCTGGCCAGTGGCCCGATCTCACAACCGGTGTCGAAAGCGTGTCGCTCGGTTTCGAGGTGTACGAACGAACTCTGACCCAAGCGGGTTTTCGTCTCGCCCAGCAGTTGGTCGATAAGGGCGACAGCAACTACTACGATGCGGTCTTCGATGGACCTGCGACGCCCATCGGTTAAATCTGGTTTCGTTGTTGGTCAAAACCTGCAATGATCAAGAAAAAGAGCGTGGCAACGCGCCGAAATTCGAGAGGACAAAGATGAGCGAACCGTACGCCGCGCCACAAGCCGAACTGGAACGTAGCGATGTTGTGCTGGAGAAGCCTAAACGCATCGCTGTAGATCTGACGTTTTGGATTGCTCATATCGGCATGGCGGCCGCGCTGTTCTTTCCGTTCTCCGTAGAAATGTCGGTGACCTCGCCCGAGATTTTTCT
>JBCAZB010000411.1:0-2370 GCA_038533315.1 Pseudomonadota bacterium
AGGCCACCAACGTCCGACGCATGTGCCATGGCAGCCTGCCAATCGGCTTCGCTGGTGACATCGTGTGCCAATGATGTTGCCGAATCGGGTGTCCCGGCATTGATCTCGGCAGCGACAGCAGCGGCCCCGTCGGCGTTGATATCGGTGAGGATGACCTTCGCACCTTCACGGGCCAGCATACGCGCCATCGCTTCGCCCAAACCCTGCGCGGCTCCGGTGACCATCGCAATTTTCCCGGCTACTCTCGCCATAGTTTCTTACCTCCGATTCGACGCGCTGATTGTACGCGGGCGGATTAGGGCGTGCACAGGAAAAACACCGATGTTGCGTCAAATGCGGCATGCTCGATCAACGAGCGCGAAGTCAGCGGCGCTTCGGAATACGCAGCAGTAGTCTGTGCGTGATCGCATGAACTGACACATCGCCGAGGTCTGCGTGGTCCGCGCCGGTTTGCCCGTCGCTCGCGAGGCGCGCGGTTTCTGGGCCACAGAACCCCGCCAGCCGTTTGACCATTGGACCGAAGTGCGGGTGGTCCAGTCTCACAATGGTGCCCGGGGCTAGTTTGGCGGGATCGCGTACGCGCCACGCCAAAAAAAAATCGCCGTCTTCCAGGGTGGGCAGCATGCTGCGGCCAGTCACCCGGAAGAGGCGAATCATTGTTCTTAGCCTTTAGTGGCTGTCTACAGTACCGGGTAGACAGTCTCCAGCGATGGCTTGTAAGGGCACACGGCGCGCTTGGTATCAACGCCTTTGGTTGCCCAGAACAGTTCGGCAAATTCGTTGCACAGCTCGACGAGCTTCAGCGCATCATCACGGCTGACGCCTTGCTTGCACTTGCTGCCGGTCAACATGATGTTGTGCACCAGCTCGTGGGCATTCGGGAATTTCTCGAATTGCGGCGCCTTCAGATAGTCGCCCCAGATAACGCGCACTTCGTGCTTGACGTCTTCGGCGTGTTCTTCTTTTTGCGCAACGCAACGCGCCATCGTGTTCTGATAGGCGATGTTGCTCTCGGGCTTGTGGCTCTCCAGCTCTTCCATGATGTCGATCATGCGCACGACAGTCAGCGCCGAGATCAAAAGCGGTGCCGGATCGTAAATCGCACAGGGCACATCGCAGTGTGCGGCCACATCATCGATGGAATCACCTGCAACTTTTTCGATGAATTGATGAATCACTTCCGCTATCTCCTTTGTCGGGCGGTCAGGGGCGATTAGTGTGCCTCAAACGGCCCGTTTGTGCGAGCCGAAGCGTTGGTCGACCCAGATCGTCAAAGACGGTAAGAGCACAAGGTCGTAGATGACCGCGCTCGACACCACGATGGCGATCATGACGCCGGATGTCACATTCAAATTGAAATCCGAGGTTGCGAGTGTCATGAAGCCCGCGGTCAAGGTCACCGATGTCACCAATAGCGCCCGTGCGACTGTCGTAATGGCGTAATGCATCGCTGCGACGGGCTCGAGTCCTTGCTTGCGCCGTGCGTGCAGGTATTTGGTAAGCAGATAGACGGTGTCATCAACCACGATGCCGATTGTCATGCTGAACACGACGGCCGCCGCCAGGTTGATATGGCCGACCAGCATGCCCCAAATGCCAAAAGCGATGGCGGCTGGCAACAGGTTCGGGATCAGGCTCATCAAGCCGAAGCGTAAGGATTTCAGCGTGACGATAAGAGTGAGCGTGATAAGGCCCAGCGCCAGTAGCGAGCCGGTGAGCATCGCGTCGATATTGCGCTGACCGATATTGGCCCACGAGACATCGGCGCCTGCGCCCGGCGTAGCGAGTTCGGGCATATTGGCTTCGAGCCAGCCCTCGGCGCGTGCCGCGAGATCGACAATGCCGCGAGTCCGCTCACCGCCGATACGCACGTCGACACGCATCGCGGACTTGTCGAAGCTGATCTGATTATTGAGATCGAGACCGAACGGTAGCGACATCTCGTAAAGCAGCAGATACTGCGCCGCGAGATCGGACTGTTCTGGTAGCACACGCATGGCGGGATCGTCGTCATGCAGGTCCTGGTTCAGTCGCTTCAGCGTGTCCGTGAAACCGGCAACGTAAATCACTTCCGGCTGCGATCGGGCCCAGTTCATGAACGTCTCGACCTTATTCAGGAACTCGGGGTCCGTGATGCCGTTCGGCGCCCCGCTATCAAATGAGAAGCTCATGACAAACGGGCCGGTCAGGTTGTCGATCGTAAAATCGGCCGCCTGACGCAGCGGCAGGTCTGTCGAGAAATACTCGATGAAATCGTCCTCGAGGGTGTTACGCGGTGCGAAGCTGACAAGAACGATGGCAACGAGGCCAGACGCCAACGTGAGTGTCTTGCGGTGATCAAGCAAAAATTCTGCCAGTGTTGCCATGCCG
>JBCAZB010000412.1:0-2359 GCA_038533315.1 Pseudomonadota bacterium
CGATGGCTATGCAGATCCACGTGGCAGCGAGTCCTACAATACGGTCCTGTCGACGGCCCGTGCCGATGGGATTCGGACACTGCTCATCGATGCCGGATTGCAGCCGCAGGCGATCGTCGTCCAGGGGCACGGCGAGTCGACGGCCGCAGCGGTCAGCGAAGGCGATCTCGACCAGCTGGCGCTTGAGCGGCGGGTGACCATTACCTTCCAGCGTCAAAGTGATGTGGGAGTGGCCGCGGTCGTTGAGCGCTAGACCTTGCCCTCAGCGGAACAGGGCAACACAATCACAGGGTGTCGGCGACGGCACCCTGTGATGCTTTGGGAGAAGATGTGGATTCATCGCTGATCAATGCGGCCGCACTGCGTGAGCGGCGTTGCGAACCTTGCGAAGGCGGCGTGGAGCCGCTAAACGGCACGGAGGCACGTCGTCTGCTCGCGTCACTGGATGATGCCTGGGCACTGAGCGAAGACGGCCGTAGCCTGGCACGCTCGATGGCGTTTGCGGGCTGGAATCGGGCGATAGCATTTGCGAATGCCGTCAGCTGGATTGCCAATACGGAGGGCCACCATCCTGTCATTGAGCTTGGTTACGGCTATTGCAACGTCGTTTGGACAACGCATGCAATCGACGGCCTGTCAGTGAACGACTTTATTTGCGCGGCCAAAACGGACCAACTACTTGACGCCGTCTGACGGCGTCAGGAACAGCGAACGTCAACCGGTTCCCGTATTGTTCGAAGTCTCCTCGAAGATGGTCTTGGTGACGATGGAGTCCTTAAAGCTCGGCATCAACGGCGACGGACTGTGGATGCCAAATCCTTGGATATAGTCCACACCCATGCCGCGAATATGGTTCAGGATTTCGTCGTTTTCCACGTACTCGGCGACTGCCTTCATGCCCAGAGAATGCGCAATATCAATAATCGACTGCACAAAGATTCTGTCGGTGCCTTCTTTGCCAATGTCGGTAATGAACTCGCCGTCGATTTTTAGCTGATCGACAGGTAAGCGCTTCAGGTGCGCAAAGGATGACAGGCCATTGCCAAAATCATCCAGAGAAAACTTGCAGCCCATATCATTCAGAATTCCCATCAGTCGGCTGACTTCGTTGACGTTGCGGATAACCGCAGTCTCGGAAATTTCGAAATTGATGAGGCCTCGTTCGACCGGTGAATTTTTGATGGCATCGATCAGGAATTGTACAAACTTGGCGTCACCAATACTGGTACCAGACAAATTGACCCAGTATTGCCGAGCGCTGGCATCGAACGCGTTATGGACGTAGATGTTCTTGATGAGATTTCGTATTACCCATTCGTCGATCTGTGTGGCAAGGCCGTAACGCTCGGCAGCGGGCAGAAATTCGCCGGGCTGGACGAACTGTCGTGCCTCGCGATCGCGCAACCGCAGTAAGACCTCTATCTGTTCTGGCTCGCCGGGCTGGCGCACGACAGGCAGGATTGCCTGTCCATACAGGACGAAGTCATTGTTGTTGATGGCATCAGTGATGCGCTGCGCCCAGCGGACTTCACCACGATGAGCCTGCAGATCAATGTCACCAGGCTGCGCAAGATGGACGCGATTGCGGCCGGTGTTCTTGGCCGTATAACACGCGGCATCGGCGAGCTGCTTGAGCTCCTCCAAGCCACCGATCGATGATTCAAGCGCGACCGCACCGATGCTGGCACCAATCCGGTGAACCTCCTCGTCCCAGGCGAAACGCAGGCCCTCCACATCCGCACGGACGAACTCGGCAATTTCGAGCGCCTCACTTTCAAGCCGACCATAGAGCAATAAAGCGAATTCGTCCCCGCCGAGGCGACCGACCGTGTCTGTATCTCTGGCGCGTGCGCGCAGAATATTGCTGATCTGTTTCAAGAGTGCATCACCAGCAGCATGGCCTGAGGTGTCGTTCACAATCTTGAACCGATCGAGGTCAATGTATAGGAGATAGGCTGGGGGTAATCCTTTGATCGATTGGCCGTGCGCCGTCTTTAGCGCTTGTTCGAAAGAGCGTCGATTGGCGAGGCCTGTCAATGCATCCGTTTCCGCGAGGGCTCGTAGCGCGGCTGTGCGCGTTGCGATTTTCTCTTCCAGGAGCTTGCGTTCACCGGCCAGAGCAACGATGGCTTCCGTTCTCTCAGCGTTGCTGGCTCGCAGAAACAGTGCGGTGCCAAAGACAATGGTGCCGGAGAGCTGCGTCATCAGGAACGTGCTTTCTGACACGCTGATGCCGGCCGCTACCGCAATGGTCAGCGCTGACACTGTGGTCAGCGCCAGTGTGACCAGGGCGAGTCGAGAGTCATGCTTGGTCGCCAGCCAGATGAACAGCGGCATCGTCAATAGAACAAGCGGATAC
>JBCAZB010000413.1:0-2345 GCA_038533315.1 Pseudomonadota bacterium
TCGTTGTTCAGCGTGTAATAGGCTTCATCAAGGTTGACCCAAAAGCCCATGCGTTCGGTCATCCTTGATGAAGCCTATTACACGCTGAACAACGAATACATCGAGTCCGTGTGGCACTTGTTGCAACAGATCTGGGATAAGGATCTGATCTATCGCGGTTATAAGGTGGTTCCGTACGATCCGCGTATCGGCGCGACATTGTCATCGCATGAGTTGGCGCAAGGCTACAAGGAAGTCGAAGACCCCTCGATCTTCGTCCGATTTGCACTGGCCGATGAGGACAATACGCATTTCCTGGTGTGGACCACGACACCGTGGACGCTGCCATCCAACCTGGCGCTGGCAGTACACAACGACATCAACTATGACTATGTCAGCCACGGCGACGAGATATTGATTGTCGCCAGTGCGCTGCGAGAGCGTGTGTTTGGTGACCGCGAGCATAGCGTGCAGAAAACGGTGAAAGGTAGCGCGCTTGTTGGCAAGCATTACCGGCGACTCTTCGACTATCTTGATGTTGATCCTGATTGCCCGGCATTCCGTGTCTGGCATGCTGATTTCGTTAGTGTCGAAGACGGCACTGGTATTGTGCATACCGCACCTGCGTACGGCGTGGATGACTTAGCCCTCGGGCAGGAACACGGCTTGCCGGTTTTGCATGGTGTGGGATTGGACGGCCATTTTGTCGACGCGGTGGAGCCTGTTGCCGGGCTATTTTTTAAAGACGCCGATCCGGTTCTAATAAAACTTCTTAAAGAGCGGGGCATTATGTTCCGCAACGAACGTTACATGCATAACTACCCGTTTGGTTGGCGTACGGGCGACCCAATCATCTACTACGCCAAGAATGCCTGGTATATCCGTACGACGGCATTTCGGGATCGTTTGGTTGAGCTCAACCAACAGATCAATTGGGTCCCGGAGACGATTCGCGACGGCCGGTTTGGCAATTGGCTCGAAAACAACGTCGACTGGGCGCTGTCGCGCGAGCGATTCTGGGGTACGCCGTTACCGGTCTGGACGAACGAAGCCGGCGAGTATCTCTGCGTTGGTTCGGTAGCAGAGCTTGAATCGCTTTGTGGCCGGTCACTGGATACGCTCGATTTGCACCGGCCGGCGGTCGATGACATCACTTTCGAAAAAGATGGCAGCACCTGGCGGCGTGTGCCTGAGGTGATCGATTGCTGGTTTGACTCCGGTGCCATGTCGTATGCGCAGTGGCATTATCCGTTCGAGAATGCGGACGACTTCCAGGCGCATTTTCCTGCGGACTACATCTGTGAGGCGATCGACCAGACTCGTGGTTGGTTCTACACACTACACGCTATCTCGACCCTGGTGTCCGATAGCATCGCTTACAAAAACGTGATCTGCCTGAGTCACATCGTCGATGGCGAAGGCAAGAAGATGTCCAAGTCGCAGGGCAATATCCTGAATCCATACGATGTCTTCGACAACGTGGGTGCGGATGCGTTGCGCTGGTATTTTCTGGCACGTGTCGCCCCCGATGTGCAGAAGCGTATCTCCGTCGACATCGTTGCAGATGTTGCGAGCTCGTTCATAAACACACTGTGGAACACATACTCGTTCTTCGTGTTGTACGCGCGCCTCGACGACATTGATTTTTCAGAACGCTCGGATGTCGCCGGGCGTCCTGAGATCGATCGTTGGGCGATTGCTTTACTGTCCAGCACGAAGCAGACGGTGACCGATGCGCTGGAGCGCTACGACGCACAGACGGCGGGCGCTGCGATAGAGTCTTTTGTTGATCAACTCTCCAATTGGTATGTGCGTCGCAATCGTCGCCGCTTCTGGAAGTCGGATGATCTTGAAGACAAGCGCGCCGCTTATCACACGCTCTACGAGTGTTTGTCCGAACTCTCGTTACTGATGGCACCGTTTGTGCCGTTTATCGCCGAAACGCTGTATCAAAACCTCGTCGTTTCCGTCGATGATGCGGCGCCGGACAGCGTACACATGGCTCAATGGCCCGAGGTTGCTGACGAGCATCTCGACCAGCAGTTACTGGATGAGATTGATGTTGTGCAGAACGTCGTAGGCCTTGGTCGTGCAGCGCGCGCTCAAAGTGGTGTGCGAACTCGTCAGCCGCTAGGGCGACTGTTGGTGCGGGCGCCGAGCGAGTCGGCTATCGCTGCGGTGATGTCACATCGTCAGCAAATCGAGGAAGAGCTGAACATCAAGGAAATCGAAGCTGTGGCTCGCGATGCCAGTCTGATCGAATATCGGATCAAACCCAATCTTCCCGTAGTCGGCAAAAAGTATGGTCGCCAGGTGCCGGCCATCAAAGCAGCGCTGGCAACGGCAGACGGCGATGCTATTGCGAC
>JBCAZB010000414.1:0-2314 GCA_038533315.1 Pseudomonadota bacterium
TGTCCGCAAGGTCATCGCCCTCGGCATTGGCGGCGCCAACCGGGTTCAGGTTTACAAGATCGAATACCTCGCCAAGATTAACGACGAACGGATCCTTACGCTGGCCGACAAACACGCGTCCATCTGTGCAGCCTGGAATATTCACGTCAAAGATATGCGCATCCGCGTAGGCTGCATAGTCTGGGATAGACTTCTCGCCAACGTTATCTACGGGCTTGTTGAATTGCGCCGGTGTGACGCCACCATTCGCGTTGATTAGTGTCTCCCCGCTATTGCGACGATCACCTCGAATGATTTCGACGGTATAGGTTTCGATCACATTGAGGCCCATACGGTCCAACATACCTGGGCCGATGCCGCCTGGAGCGCTTGTTATGACCGGTATCGGTACCGTCTCGCCGCCAACGGGTAGAGAGATGTCCTGGATTTGGTTATTGAATCGAAACCGAAACGTCAAATCCTCAACCGCGTCGCCATCGTTGTCGATATGGATGTCATACGCTGCATCATCGTCGAGTGTGAAGTAGTTCGGTCCCCCGTAAGCATCTTGCAGCGGCAGATAGTTCGCGACCAACGTAACGAAACCTTCCCGACCAGTTTCGTAACTTCGGAACATATAAAAATCGGTAGCGTCCACTTTCGGCCGCTCTGTGATGCCAGGCGCTTCGCGATGACTTGAGCCTGTCACCGGGCTGGATGCTATGCACGCAATTGCGGTGTAAAGCAGGGTTCTTTGCAAAGACATAAGTGTCTCCTGAATTATTGATTTGCCACGATTGGCAGGGGTACTACGCGTAACGACGAAGATCGGATGCAGTACCGAAAAAATTTTTTTCCTGCTACGGTTTGAGTCGTACAGGAGCACGAAATTGACCATCACATGAGCGAGAACATCGACACAATGGAAATGCTGCTGGCTCGCGTCGCGGAAGGCGACCGGCTGGCATTCCGCCATTTGTATGATCGGTCCGTCAATGTCGTTTTTGCGGTGCTTTTGAAAATTTTGGTGCGACGTGACATCGCCGAGGATGCGCTACAGGATGTGTATGTTCGCGTCTGGAAGCGCGCGGCAAGTTATCGCACGTCGCGTGGCAACGCATTGACTTGGTTGACCAGCGTGGCACGGCACCGAGCGTTGGATATCCGTCGAAGCAGTTGGCGGGAAACTGCGCTGCCGGACGACTTCACAACCACTATCAGCGAACTGTCTGCAGATGACGATCCGATGCTTGCGGCTGAATGGGGCGACCAATCCCGCCGGTTGAAAGCGTGTCTCGACGGCTTATCCAGCGATCAAAGTGGCAGCATCCAGCTCGCCTATCTTCGCGGTTATAGCCATAGCGAAGTGGCGGCAAGTGTCGGTGCGCCCATTGGAACCGTGAAGAGCTGGATTCGTCGCGGCTTGTCCGCATTGAAACGGTGTCTTTCCGAATGAATATTCGCGACCTGGAACTGATCGACCGTCTTGCAGCCGAGTATGTTGTAGGCACGATGTCGTCACGAGCTCGTCGCCGGTTCGCGGCGCTGATGCGTGATGATCTGCGCTTAAGACGTGCTGTTCACGATTGGGAGCACCGACTGGCGGGGCTCAATGCGGGTCAAGAATTGATGATGCCGCCGGCCTCATCATGGCATGCCATCGAGGCGGCTATCGATGCGTTCGAAGGCAACCCAGTCACGTCACCGCAAGTTGCGTCACGATGGCTGAAGTCTGCCCTAGCGGCTTCACTGGCTCTGATCGTGGCGGTGGCTGCTCTTCTTTATTTCCCAGAGCGTGGCGACCGGTTTGATGCGCCGGTTTATACCAGTGCATTGGCAGGTTCTGACGGTGCGGTCACTTTTGTTGTCGATGCATTTGATGACTCAAGCACAGTACGCATCCGTGATTTAAATGTCTCTCCTCCGGGTGATGGCCTTATCTACCAATTATGGGCGGTGCCTCCCGGCGGCGCGGCACCGCAGTCCCTCGGATTGTTGGGAGACGGACAGGTATCGAGACTCGAACTTAGCGAGTCCCAATATGATGCCTTGATCAACGCCACTGTGCTTGCGATTAGTATCGAGCCAGCCGGTGGATCGCCAACTGGCGCCCCGACCGGTCCGATCCCATTCAGCGGGAGTCTCGTCGGTAGTTGATTGCTGCTAGGTTTTGCCATACCGGCGATAACTTCCGGCATCTACGTCCCGCTTTACAGCTGTTTATCTATACACTACTGTATGTATCCCCATTTTTCTGTGACAGTAGCATGGCGGCAGTCATCAAAAATACGTCCTATCTTTCGGTGCTTAATGAAGAGCAGCGGCGCGCGGCGAC
>JBCAZB010000415.1:0-2290 GCA_038533315.1 Pseudomonadota bacterium
GTCGGCGGCCGATGGGCAGTTCAGTCCGGAGCTGATGCGTTCGCAAATCGAGGTGGGTACGAGAGTCTGCGAATCGGTCGCTGAAGCACGAGCCGATCTCGCGCGACTGCGCAACACAGTGATTGATGTCGCAGCGGGTCATGGTTTGGCGCCGATCGCATCATCGACTCACCTCGATTTGCGAACGCATCAGCTCCGGACTGAACTGCCCATCGGCCGCCGACTGGCACTCATCGACCATCTCTTTGGGCGGGTCGGTAGCGAGATCACCCGTTTGTTGGTCAACCAGCAGATACTCTTCTTCGATACCGATGGTGAAACTTGGGGTACGACGCGTCATATCAGCTCCTCTCGGGATCCACGCACGCAAAACGTTCCAGCTCCTGCGCAAAGGAAACAGCTTCCGGTGTCGCGGATTGCACATTTTGCAGCGACGTCTGCTTGACGATTGGCAACAATGCGGCTGACAAACGATCTGCCCAGGATGCAATGCCCGCATCGTCGCTGAGGTGATCCTGCCTGACCTCGATGGCGACACACGCATACCCGTTGCGCTCCGCATGAAAATCAACGGAAAAGTCCTGCACTACGCGTCCTGAATAAGGCTCGTTATCACCGACTTGCAACGTTGAATCGCGACGCAGAGCCCGGATTAGTGGCACAGCGATCCGATCGTCTGTATCCCACATAATGCCAACGTCCCAGGGACGCAAGCCAGCATCGAGCCGTGGTGTGAAACTATGAATCGCGATGTAGATTGGCACTAGACCTTGCGCACTGATTCGCGTGACCTGTTCGCTGACTGTGCGGTGAAAGGGGACGTAGAGTCCTTCTACACGAGCGCCGCGGTCTGCTGCGGACAAGCGACAATTCGCCCTGACAAGCTCACCGTTCGCCTGCTGCAATATAAGGGTGGGATCGTTGAGGCGACGATTACAGTCGATGACCACTCGCGAGTAGTTGGCTAGAACAAGACTGGCAGAAAGTCGCTCAGCAACTTTAGCGGCAAGCGCACCTGCGCCGATATCGCAACCGTAGTGCGTCCGCATCAAACCCTCGGGATAGGCACGTTTCAACGTTGCGGGCAAGCGCGCACTCGCGTGTTCGCACACCACCAGTATCGGCGACTCATCAGGCCCAGCGGCGCTGTACGCGGGCGCTGGCTCATCGGCGCACAACAAGCCCTGGCTAGTCATCGTCTAATCCCGCATCAGGGCGGGCATCTGCTTCTTCCATGGTCACCGAGTCTAACGCAGACCGGCAGAACCACAAGCCCCGGTGATCTGGACCGATCAGGCGAGCTGTTCGCTAGCGGTCCACGGTACGAAGCTGCTGACCGGGGCCGGCTTCGCTACTTCGAAGCCTTGTACGAGTGGGATACCCAGTCCAGCCAGCGTGTCGCGCGTCGCCTGATTCTCAACATGCTCGGCGATAGCGTAAATACCCATCGCTTCACTCACCTTAAGGATGGCTGAAACCATGCTCTGATCAATGGTGTCGGTAGTCACATTGCGAATAAACGCGCCGTCGATTTTGATGTAGTCCACCGGTAGATTCTTCAAATACGCAAACGAGGACAAACCACTGCCGAAGTCATCCAAAGAGAACTTACAGCCCAGCGCTTTGAGCTCTGTCATGAAATGGGTGACCCGTGACAGGTCGGAGATAGCCGCCGTTTCGGTAATTTCGAAACATACGGCACCGCGGCACAGCTGGTTGTCATTCAGTGCGTCTTTAACGAATTCGAGGAAACGATCGTCACTGAGTGAATTGCCGGACAGATTAATCGATAGCGTGTAGCTCGCCTCCGTCTCAGGGGAACCACGATCCGCATGTTTGAGGGCCTCGGTGACGACCCAGCGGTCCACGGCCGGCATCTTGTCGTAGCGCTCTGCAGCAGAGATAAAGGTCGCCGGTAGAACGTAACCACCGTCGTCGTCACGCATGCGCAGCAGCAACTCGTAATGCGAGCAATGGCCATCCGCCCTCGCGACAGTGGCGACGATCGGCTGGTAGAACAGCTCGAACCGGTCTTCCTCAAGCGCCCGATTGATTCGGGTTAACCAGTGCATTTCCTGATGGCGCGCACTCGCCTCGCCATGACGGTAAACGTGTACTTTGTTACGCCCGAGGTCCTTGGCGGCAAAACACGCCACATCTGCGGCGCTCATGACTGAGCCAACGCTTTGGTCAGTCTCGAGCATCACGGCGCCGATGCTGGCGCTCAGAGAATGCGCAGCGCCCTGCCACTCGAAGCGATGTCGCTCGATCGTCTCTCTAATCGACTCGG
>JBCAZB010000416.1:0-2275 GCA_038533315.1 Pseudomonadota bacterium
CGTGCGTTTTATCGATCTTGGAGTTTACAAAGCGACCTTCAAAAAAGAAACAGTCCTGACTGTTTTTTTATGTGCTAGCGGCTGCACCACAGCTCTCGCGCACTTGTAGTTGACTCGACACCGTGGTGTCGCTCGCAGTTTCTCCCCGAATCTGACTGAGTACCGTTTCCACCAATACTCGTCCCGACCACTGTATGTTTTGTCGCACGGTGGTCAGCGGCGGATTGCTGTAGCTGGCCAGTGCAATATCGTCGTAACCCGTGACCGCAATATCACCGGGGACCGCTATGCCCTCAGATTGAAGGGTGGCGATGGTGGCTAGCGCCATCACATCACTGGCACAAACGATCGCGTCAACATCGACCCCGGAATGCAGAAAATCGATCACGGCGTGGCGGGCTTCCTGCATCTGAAAAGGCACATCCTTGCGAAGCGATGACATAGGTTCGACGCCCGCCACGCTCAGTGCGCGCTCGTATCCCTGATGACGCGCGCGGATCTCCGGGTTGAGTAAATTGCCGAAGAACGCAACCTTCTTGCGTCCAAGAGAAAGCAGATGCTGCGTTACCTGAAATCCGCCCTGATGGTTATCGCCGCCGACTAGCGTGTACCGCCTACCAGCGGCCTGGCCGCCCCATACCACCATTGGCTTCTCGGACAATGCGAGATCATTTAGCTCCCTGTGCTGAGTGCCTTGCCCAAGAAAGATCAGTCCGTCCGCTTGTTGCAAGACTCGTGTCCGACCTAGCGCGAGTGCATCTGTAACCGGAGCATGCGCGAGCAGCAGGTCGTAGTCGTGCTCTGCCAAACAATCCGCGACCGCACCCAGCATCTCCAGAAAAAAAGGATCCGACATATGCTGCTTAGACGGGATGTCCAGCATGAAAATGACCGATACGAGGTTGGAACGCTGCAGGCGAAAATCTCGCGCTTTGGTGTTGAGCGAGTAGCGGTGCTGCTCTGCCAGCGCCTGTATGCGTTGTTTGGTTTTGTCACTGATCAGAGGACTATCATTCAGCGCCCGCGACGCAGTGGCGCGCGAGACGCCAGCGATATCCGCCAGGCCTTGCAGGGTGTTAATGACTTTCGGCGATTTCAAAGCGCCGACCTCGAGTTACCTGCGCATTTGTCGCTTACCACGCCATCTGGCGGAACATTCGGAATTGAATCTTTATGCATACAAACAGAGGGTTGCATACGAATGCAACCGATTGCAATGATTTTTTTGCAACCGATTGCACCGCGTGTTTAGCCTCTGCGGGCGGTCACTGCTTGATCGCTTCTAAGACAAAGCTCTGGGGGGGCTCAATATGTTAATCAGGATCCGTCCGTCTTACGCGACGGCGCTGCTCGCGACTCTCTTTGCGCCATCGATGGCCGCACTTTCGCCGTCAGCCAACGCGCAGGCGGAGGAGAACTCGAACGTTCTCGAAGAAATTATTGTCACCGGTGTGCCGGGCGCTGGCACCACCAAGCTTGAGGCCAGTGTCTCGGTCAGCGCTCTTCCTTCGGACGACATCATCAAACTGGCACCGCGTTCCGTGGCCGAAGTATTCCGAAGCTTGCCCGGTGTTCGCTCCGAATCCTCAGGTGGTGGTGGCAATGCCAACCTCACTATCCGTGGCATCCCGCTAGCGACTGGGGGGTCGAAATACATGCAGATCCACGAGGACGGATTGCCTGTCCTCGAATACGGTGACATCAACTTCGGCAACACCGACAACTTTTTGCGTTTCGACTGGTCCGTCAACCGAATCGAGAGCGTACGCGGCGGTTCCGCTTCGACAGTTGCCAGCAACTCGCCTGGTGGCATCATCAACATGATCAGCAACACCGGCGGCGACGACACCGGCACAGTGGGTATCAGCGTCGGCGTGGATTTCACGGAATTCCGGACCGACTTTGAGTACGGCGGCAATATCAACGATAACACCTACTACCACATCGCCGGCTTTTTCCGTGATGGAGAGGGCGTTCGCGAAACCGGGTTCAACGGTGACAATGGCGGCCAAATCAAAGCCAACATCACACGAGAAATCGACGATGGTTTTGTGCGCTTGTACTTCAAGCATTTAGACGATCGAGTCACGACCTATCTCCCCGCACCGGTGCGAGTCGAGGGTGGCGGTTCCTACGGGGCTGTGCCGGGCTTCGATGCAGCAACACAAGTGCTGCATTCCGCCCAGACTGCGAACATCACAAGTTTCGACGCCTTCGGTAATCCATTGAACCGAACGTTGCAAGACGGCATCGAGTCAAACGTGAACGCCTTTGG
>JBCAZB010000417.1:0-2270 GCA_038533315.1 Pseudomonadota bacterium
TTCCATACACGACTCTATTCCGATATAATATCGGGATAAACCAGAACACGATATTCAGAATAATCAGCGGAACGACGAAAACGCCTTTCAGATTCTGCAACATGGACCGGGCTTGCTATCAGCGGGCTCCCATTATGCCGCAGTCCTGCCATAAAAACCCCGATATCTGCAGCACACACCAGCCTTCAGCTTCCATTCAGCCACGATCACTAGACTCGGTCTACACAATGGACTACTCCCCCTAGAGAATCAGGAGCTACGACGATGAAAAGAAAGATACTGGTCGCGAGTCTTGCATGGGTATCCCTGACCGGCGCTGCATGGGCCGACAATGACCTGAGCTATGACTATCTGGAAGCACGTTACGCCGAGTCGGAAACCGACCTTAATCCCGGCAGCATCGATGGTGATGGCCTGCAATTTAACGGCTTATTCGAAATCTCAAACAGCATTCATCTGCTAGCTGGTTATGAACGCCTCGAATTTGATGATGGCTTCGACATTCGTACAACGATGCTGGGCGGCGGCTTCGCTTTCGCGGTTTCGCCGACGACCGACATCATTCTGCGCGCCGGCTTCGTCGATGGCAGCTCTGACGACGGCTTTGTCGAGATCAACGATGACGGATTCATGACGTCTGCCGGAGTACGTAGCCTGATCACACCGGAAATCGAACTATATGGCACGTTTCGCAGTATTGAGTTCGACAATATTGGCGAAGAGGACTCTATGACCGTCGGTGCTGAGTTTTATCTCAATGACGATTTCTCGATAGGCCCCAATGTGACCTGGATCGAAGACACCACGACGTGGTCGCTCGGCGCGCGCTTCTATTTCTGAGTCAAGACGTTCGAAGACCACTGTAGCCAACGACCCGCCTGCCAGCCAACACGGCAGTGATTGTCGGGTGCGCTGGTCAGGACGCACCGACAACCTCAGCGCCAGGCCTGCTGAATCTCTGCGAGCGTGTCGCCGCCGGGGTTCAAAGCACTGTAAGGCAGATCACGCAGTGGCGTGTTAGTGGTACCAGCGAGATCATGCATGTCGCCTTTACTTTCATCGATGTACAACAGGCCCGTCAGCACCTCGCCGGACGCATTGTGACGCTGCACATACTCGAGCGCCGCCGGTCGATCTGACGGGTCATAGTCCTTGTCGACTTTGCGCAGCAACAACTGACTACCGTCGTGCATATCAACTTCGAGCGCCTCGCCCGCCGCGTACTCAGCGGTAATCTCGCGAGCCGGGGCAATGTAGTCAGCATGCACGACTTGCTGCACATGCTCACGACTCCAGGCGTAACTCTTGGTCGAGCCCTCGTGATCGTTGAAGGTGACACACGGGCTGATGATATCCAGCAACGCAAAACCGTGATGTGACAAGGCCGCCTTCAGCAAAGGCACCAGCTGGCGCTTGTCGCCTGAAAAACTGCGCGCGACAAACGTGGCACCCAGCGTCATCGCTACGGAAACCGGATCGATCGGTGGTTGCACGTTTGCAGTACCTTTTTTGGCCTTGCTGCCGACATCGGCGGACGCAGAAAACTGGCCTTTGGTCAGTCCGTAAACGCCATTGTTTTCGATCAGGTAGGCCATGTTCAGATTGCGCCGTATCGCGTGCGCAAACTGACCCATGCCAATTGACAGTGAATCACCGTCACCTGAGATACCGATGTAGGTCATCTCACGATTGGCCGCATTCGCACCGGTGGTCACCGAGGGCATACGGCCGTGTACCGAATTGAACCCATGTGACGCGCTTAGAAAATAGGCCGGTGTTTTCGACGAACAGCCAATGCCGCTCATCTTGGCGAGGCCATGCGGCTCCACTTCCAGCTCAAACAAGGCTTGAACAATCGCTGCGGTAACAGAGTCATGTCCGCAACCCGCACACAGGGTGGATACAACACCCTCATAATCGCGATAGGTCAGACCATGTCGGTTGCGCGGCAGCTTTGGGTGCGCGACTTTGGGTTTGGCAATGTAACTCATGAGACTAGGCGGCCTTCCCCGCTTTCAGGACACGCATAATGGGATCGACAACATCGGTCGCTGTGATCGGCATGCCGTTGTAATGCAAGATCGGTTGTAGACGATTCAGATCGATTTCAAGATCGATACTGAGCAAACTTCTGAGCTGCGCATCCCGGTTTTGTTCGACGACAAAAACCTGCCGATGATGGTCAATAAAGTCTTTGACCGCCGCATTGAACGGAAAGGCGCGGACCCGTAGATAGCTTACGACCACGCCGTCCGCCGCGAGACGATCGA
>JBCAZB010000418.1:0-2213 GCA_038533315.1 Pseudomonadota bacterium
CTGAGCCAGCGAGCGTACTGGGTGACGCGCTTGCTGCGCATAGCGACGCAACCAAGCGAATATTGCCGCTGATTAACGATGACTCAGCGGATGCCGATACGGTGCATGGCGACTGGCACGCTGTGAGTTGAGCATGAGTGAACTTCACGAAAATCCCGCACCGACTGTACCGTTGATTCTGGCCGCAGGTCTGGTTGTGGTATCGCTGCTGGGCGTGTCGTGGCAGAAATGGGTGATCACGCCGTCCGCGCAGACTGCACAGGTCGCGCGCGAAATTATCCAGCAGCGCACACTGCAATTCGAAGACGCTGATGCCGGTGGCGTCATGGTGCTGGATGCGGAAAGCCGCGAGGTTATCGACTTGGTCGAAGCTGGCGAGGGCGGCTTCCTGCGCGGCACGCTGCGGGGTTTGGTGCGCGAACGCAAATTGTCGACCGCCGAATTGTCGACCGCCGATAGGGCGCCCGGGTTTCAATTGACACACTTCAGTGACGGAACGGTGATCCTGACGGATCTGGCGACAGGTCGAGAAATTGATCTGCGCGCGTTCGGTGCGATCAACGCGGACAACTTCCTGCGCTATCTGACGCCGACCCGGATGGTCACGAGAGAAGGAGGGTAAGGTAATGGTTGCCAATACAGCAGAGATGTCTGCCATCAATGAGTCAACGCGCGAGGCGAATACCGAGACCGTGCTTACGCCTCGATTCTACACCACAGATTTTGACGCGATTAACAAGATGGACATGTCACCAGTGCGTGCAGAGTGGGATGCGCTGATGCTGGAGTTCAAGAACGATACCAACAAGAATCACTTTAAGCGCGATGAGGCATTTGCGGATGAAATCCAGGAGTTGTCGCCAGAACTGTTCGACGAGTTCATGGGTTTTCTGGTGTCGTCGGCAACCTCGGAGTATTCCGGTTGTGCGTTATACGCCGATATCAAGAAATCGGTCGATAACGAGGACATGAAGCGTGTCATGGCGTACATGGCGCGTGACGAGGCGAGACACGCCAGCTTTATCAATCGGTCACTTGAGGACTTTGGTCGCCCGGTTGATCTGAACTTTTTGCGCAAGAAGAAGAAATACACGTTCTTCAAGCCGAAATACATCATGTATGCGACCTACCTGTCGGAAAAGATTGGCTACGCTCGGTATATCAAGATCTTCCGCTTGTTAGAGAAGCATCCCGAGAATCGCTTCCATCCGATTTTTCGCTGGTTCGAGCGCTGGTGTAACGATGAGTTTCGGCATGGCGAAGTGTTTGCGTTGATGATGAAAGCCGATCCGAAGTTGACACGTGGCGTCAATAAACTATGGATCCGGTTTTTCCTGCTTGCCGTATACGCCACCATGTACGTGCGCGATCATTCTCGGCCGGCAATTCATGCAGCCTTTGGCGTGAGTGCGACCGACTACGACCGTGATGTATTGAATATCACTTCAGAGATCAGCAAGCAGATCTTTCCGTTCACGTTGAATCTCGATGACCCGCGCATGTGGCGAGGTTTTGAACGTCTGTCGACGTTGAGTCAGAAAGCGGATGCAGCGAAGCAGCGCGGCGGTCTGAGAGGCCGCCTGACGCAAGCGCTGTGTGGTTTGTCTGCCGCTGCGACGTTTGCGCGGCTGTATTGTCTGCCTGTTCGTAAGCACGTTATGCCTGAGCAAACTCGCTTGGCACCGAGCTGGTAGCCTGATGCGATGTGGGTCTTATGGGCCGTCCTGCTGGCGCTTGGTCTCTGGTGGCTGACTACCATTTTGCTGCTATGGCGCTTGCGCCTGCCTGTGGCGACGTTTCGCGCCACCTTTATGTTGGTCAGTGTGTTGGCCGGAATCGCTGTCGCGGGCTTCGTCTGGTCGCTTAGTGAAACAACCGTTGTCGCCGCGATCATCGGCTTCGTGTCGGGACTCGCGTTCTGGTGTTGGCACGAAACGGCGTATCTGCTCGGTTATTTGTCCGGCCCCCGTCCTGCCGCGTGTCCGGCGGGCGCGAACCAATGGCAGCGTTTCAATTTTGGTGTTAAGGCGAGCCTCTACCACGAGCTTGCGGTAATCGCGACCGCTGTTGTGATGCTCGGAATGAGCGCGGGCGCGGCCAATCGCGTGGGCGTGCAGACCTTTGTTGTGCTCTGGATCATGCGTTGGAGTACCAAGATCAATATTTTTCTCGGCGTGCGCAACCTGCATGTTGATTTCTGGCCGACCCATTTG
>JBCAZB010000419.1:0-2116 GCA_038533315.1 Pseudomonadota bacterium
TTGGTTGCGGTACTTCGGAAACAACTTCTCCAAGGTCATGAAGACGACCACCGATCCGAGCAGCGCGAGGATCAACCAGTCGATACCCAGCGACAATGCACGCGGCTCAACCGAGCCGACAGGAATATCGTAGCCGCCGAGCAAGAAACCGATCAGTGTGAGCGCGATGCCTGCGCCGCCCATCTTCCGGTAGCGTCCGCTGTTCAAAACGAAAGTCAAGAAACCGAACAATAACGACGTGTACATGCCGTACTTCAACAGCACCTGCAACGACTCCGCGTCGTACACCTGCCGAAGCTCAGTCGTGGTCAGATACGATGGGTAGCGGTAAGCGAGAACAGCCAACACGCTGAGTATCCCCAGACTTAGAGAAAGCAGCGCACTGATCTTGCCATCTCCAAAACGAAGTTCGCGTTTTGGGTCGGGTGCTACTTCTCGTGGCGTGTAGTCGTATTCTTTGTCCATGTCTTGTATCAAAGCGGTTTGCTACCAATGTTTTCATAGTGCTGAGACGGTGCGGTCATGGCAAGTGAATACGCCACGAACCGGCAAGTTCGAGACATGACCCTGGTGCGCATGCGGCAAGAAAATCGAAAGGCGGGATATTTCTCCGTGTTTTTGTGCCAGCCAAGTCATGCGTTCCCTCTCTCAAATTTCGCGACTGTATCCTGACCCCTCTTACAAGGCTCTAAGCTTCGCTACAGTGCAAGATGGTAGAGTGATCAGAACATTCTGACTTGTGGAGGGGTTTATCGTTGCGCTTGTTCCTAGCCACGCTTGCTCTCGCGATAGCCGCGACGACGCCACTCCATTCTGAGGAAGCGGTAGCCAAGCCACCGCTAAACCGACCGGCGCAGATCATCTTCGATACGGATTTCGGCGGTGATGCTGATGATCTTGGTGCCGTCGCGATGCTGCATTACTACGCAGACCGAGGCGACATTGATTTGCTCGCGATCGTGAGCTGGTCAAACGAACAATATGCTGTGCCTGCTTTGGCTGCTGTGAATCAGTTCTACGGCCGGCCCGACCTGCCGCTCGGTGTGCGTGAGGTCGGGACCTGGCGAACTGACTGGAACTTCTCGAAATCCATCGCCGATCGGTTCCCGTACGATCAGTCTCATGTCGATAACGCCACGCCGGCCGTGATGCTCTACCGCAGGTTGTTGAGCGAAGCGGCGCCACGCTCGGTCACGATCGTAACGGTCGGACCCCTGGCGAACATCCGGAACTTACTCCGCTCCCCGCCGGATAGTATTTCCGACCTGTCGGGCGAAACGCTGTTTGATAGGGCAGTGCGGAAAGTCGTCGTGATGGGTGGTCAGTTTCCGGAAGGCATCACCGACAGTGGCCCCGAATGGAATTTCGACGGCAACATGACGGGCGTGACGCAGGAAGTGCTGGCGACCATCAAACGTCCGATTGTCTTTAGCGGCTATGAGGTCGGGCAAGCACTGCGATTCGGGATTGAGCTGAATGACCATCCAAGCAACACGCCGCTCTACGTCGGCTATCAGTTCTTCAGTGAACATGCTCCTTGGATGAAGCAGGCCTATCGCGGGCAGATTCTGGACAATGCGTCGTACGATCAAACCGCAGTTATGTTCGCAGCCATCGGAGGTGAGGGCTTTTACTGGCGACTAAGCAAACCGGGCGAACTTACTGTCGACGAGAATGGTGTGGGTAACTGGTCGGAAGAGCCGGATGGCAATCACAGGTATTTGATCCTGATGGACAACACGGAAACGACTGTCGCGCACATAGCGTCCGCGATGACACACTGAACCATCGCTGCGCGTCATAACAACCGTGTCCATTGATGCAGAAGCTTCCCTGCAGGCGGGATAGGTGATCGGAATTAGGAAATGAGCGCGAGCTAAGATCGAATCAATCGAACCACTCTTGCATCAGCGCTTGAAGTGGCTCGCGCATCGAGTCTGGAATTCGGGTAGGTCTTTGGTTGGCACGTTCGACCAGCACATGAGTAAAAGTGCCGTACGCTGCAGCAATGGGTTCGTCTTTCTTAAAGATACCAATACCGTATTGCACGGAGCTGTTGCCGAGATGGTTGATTCGAAAGCCACCTTCTAGCTGGTCTGGAAACGCAAGGCTCGCT
>JBCAZB010000420.1:0-2087 GCA_038533315.1 Pseudomonadota bacterium
AAATCACAGTCGGAGATTGCAATTGCAAATAAGAATCATTATCATTTAAAGCATGGATGACTCGATAGAAACCAATTAATGGACATGCACAACACATCACGTTCCTACCATTTACCGCGATTTCGAGATCCAATGACAGCTCTGTTATGGGCCGCTCGCAAATATTTGTCGCATGCGATATCTGGAGAGCCCGCGCCGCCCGTTCTTCGCTTGCTTTTTCGGCAAGTACTGCCAGCCGATGTGGAGCCTGAACTCGTTCGCACACTCGACTTTCTGATCTATCACTCGACCGTCCCGTTAGTAGTCAAGGAACGCCGGAGCGCTGGTTTCGCCGCACATGAGCAGGCATTGGCGGAAGCGATCCGAGCGGTTCAGGCAGGGTCTTTGGAAACGTATTGCACGGCGATGGAGCAGGTGTTGGTGGCAGAAGACGCGATCATGATTGGGCCTTCCATTCAGTCGATTGCCTTTGCCATGCAACGACTGGAGCATGACGGATTCGTTCAGTCAGCAAGCATCTCGATGCCGTTCCGTTTTGTCGGGCCGGGCAGATTGGTATCCGTACACTAAACAGTGCCTGCCTGAAGCCGTCAGGCGATAGCCGTAGCGGCAGACTCGGTGTTTAGAAAATCGATGAGTTGCGTCCAGGCAGGGCGTTCCTTGATGCGTTCATGGGATTTCAGATCGAAAAGTCCAAGGCCAGCCTCGGATGCACGCACATAGGCCTGCGTATCTCGGAGAACGGTCGCGACTGGAATGTCGAGGCTCGTCAAAAAACGCATCAGCGTCTCAAAATATCGCGTGTTTTGACGTGTACGGTTGGCGACGATGCCGAGCTGGCGTTTGCCGCGATCCAATTTGGCGACCAGTAGCAAGTCCGCAATGGAGCGCGATGCAGCATGCGTGTCGAATCGTGACGGCAGCACCGGCATCAACACCTTGTGTGCACCACGTGTGATGTCGCGCATTTGTGCGGGTGTAAAACCGGCCGGTGAATCGACAATAACGCAGCGGCAATCATCGGGAATTCTGAGCTGAAAACTGCGTGTCACACGCATGTTTTGTTGGAAAGCGGCAATACCGTGAATGTTGGGCAACGACGCGTCGCGACTGTCGAGCCAATGCATGCTGGAGCCCTGAGGATCATAGTCAACCAGCGTCGGGCGCGCTCCCTGCAACGCGAAGTAGCTGGCGAGGTTGGTCGCTATCGTCGTTTTGCCGCTCCCGCCTTTTGGGTTGACCACGACGATTTTGCGCACGTTCTGGATCATCCGTGTTCCACCCGTACGAAGTTTTTGTTACAGCACACCCTCCGAGCATACCAAATCATTGCGATAATGTTGTGTCACAGGACGTAGTGTCATGTTTCCGCTGCCCGACTGTAACGTGATGGGTATACTCAAGGATTCAGAACAACGCACAAGAATATCGTGATTATTGGAATAGATCTCGGCACTACCAATAGTGCCTGTGCGGTATGGCGGGATGGCCAAACAGAGACAATACCCAACGGACTTGGGGATACGCTAACACCGTCGGTGGTTGGCATTGATGACGACGGTACCGTACTCGTGGGCCAGGCGGCACGCCAAAGATTGGTGTCACACCCTGACCGCACTGTCGCGTTTTTCAAACGCCTCATGGGTACATCAAAAATGGTGTCGCTAGGTGGCAGTCACCAGTTCACGCCCGTCGAGTTGTCATCACTTGTGGTTCGGTCTTTGAAAGAGGATGCCGAGCGCTATCTCGGCGAGCCTGTCACGCTGGCGGTGATCAGCGTGCCTGCGTATTTCAACGACCTGCAGCGCCAAGCGACACGCGACGCGGCAGAATTGGCGGGTCTGAAAGTATCGAGACTCATCAACGAACCAACAGCGGCCGCAATGGCGCATGGCCTACACGAAGCGTCGGAACAACGTTTCATGATCCTCGATCTTGGAGGCGGTACCTTCGACGTCAGCATCATCGAATATTTTGAGGGCGTTATCGAAGTGCATGCGACAGCGGGTGACTGGTCACTGGGGGGGGAGGACTTTACCGAGGCGCTGCTGCAGTACTTCGTCAAAGAGAACGCTATCGACAACGCG
>JBCAZB010000421.1:0-2065 GCA_038533315.1 Pseudomonadota bacterium
GCGAACAACGCTTCAAGCGCATCCGAGTGCAACGAGCCTCTACGTGTTCCGCCGGACTTCAATTCACCGGGACCAAGCCGCAGCAATTCGCCAATCGACAACGCAGCGGCGATGGCAGCCAGCGACTCATCCCGGACGAGCGAGGCGCGCAATCGACTCAAAACACCTTCGTCTGCGTCTGGGAACTGATGGAACAAGCAGTCGGAGATCACTGCATCGAGCACAGCGTCGCCAAGGAACTCTAACCGCTCATTACTAACGCCGCGCGCACTACGGTGGTTCAATGCGCGGTCGAGTAAGGCCTGCTGTTCGAACTGGTAGCCAAGTGTCGATTGCAAACGCGCGACCAGTGCGGTGCGTCGCTCACTCACCGCCCGCAACCATTATTTGACAACCAACACCTCGTTGCGAAATGTCAGCGCAAAATCGATGTTGGCAATAAATGGCACCGTATTCACGTAGTTGGCTTGCACGTCCCATCCGTTGGCTGCCTTGACGACCTTCACGTCTTTCCACGAGATTACATTGATACTTTCAATGTTCCATCGCTTTTCGATGGCCTGGATGATCTCGCGACGTGCTGCATTAGTGCCGGAAAACTCTTCCTCGATCGCGGCGATCGTGTTCTTGACCTTGTAATTTTCAAGATAGGCTGGTGTGAGCCGCAGGCCCGCATACACGAACAGACCCACGAACGTGATCATAATGATCAAACCTGCGGTTGTCATACCGCGCTGTTGTGCCGCAACACCATATTTGCGCGTGTTCGAGTGATTCATGGCGTACTCCCAGTGTGCTGTACGGATTATTCTATCTTATCGCCGATACGACTCCAGCGTGGCATCTGCATCCAACGCCAGCTCATCCAGATGCGCGTCGCCCGCCCGACGAGATTTTCCTCTGGAATACAGCCGATATCGTCGAATCGACTGTCATGGCTCTTGTCGCGGTTGTCACCCATCATAAAGTAACAGCCTTCTGGGACCGTGTAGCTAAATTGTCCGCTGCGGCTGGACTGAAGCAGAATGCGGTGTTGATCACCGCTCATCGTCTCATTAAATACGCGGCCACGGTTATTCTCATTCTCAAAGTCACCATTCGGCGATAGAGGCACACGTTCACCGTTCACAGTCAGTTGATGGTTTCGGTAGACGATCTCATCACCAGGTGTACCGACCACGCGCTTGATGAAATTGACGTTCGGTGCTCCCGGCTTGCGGAATACCGCGACGTCTCCCCGCTGCGGTAAACCAGTTTCAAACACGAGCGTGTTGGTGACGGGCAAGCGCAAACCATAGGAATATTTTGAAACGACGACAAAATCGCCAATCAACAGGGTCGGCAGCATCGACTCCGACGGAATACGGTAAGGCTCGAAGATAAACGAGCGCAACACAAGAATAATTGCCAGTATCGGAAAAAACGCCTGCGAGAAATCGACCAACGCTGGCAGCGACTCGGTATCGAGACGACGCGGTCGCCAGTAGAACTTCTCCGCAGCGACGACGAGACCACTGACAACCGTCAGTATGACGAACACCAAAGGCAAATTGACCCAATCTGGAACCATCGTTTTGCAGACCTTCGTTAGTTGTCGACTTTCAGCACGGCCAGGAACGCTTCTTGAGGAATCTCCACGGACCCCACCTGCTTCATACGCTTCTTACCGGCTTTCTGTTTCTCGAGCAATTTTCGTTTGCGGCTGACATCTCCGCCATAGCATTTCGCTGTCACGTTCTTGCGCAGGGCCTTAACGGTGCTGCGCGAGATGATCTGGTTGCCGATGGCCGCTTGAATCGCCACATCGAACATCTGACGCGGGATCAGCTCGCGCATACGCTCGACCAGATCACGGCCTCGTGTCTGCGCGCGATCGCGATGCACGATAATTGATAAAGCGTCCACTTTCTCACGATTGATCAATACGTCCAGACGCACGAGATTAGCCGCTTCGTAGCGCGCGAACTGGTAGTCGAACGATGCGAAGCCGCGACTGACTGATTTCAAGCGGTCGAAAAAGTCGAGCACGACCTCAGCCAGCGGCAGATCATAGTCGATCGATACC
>JBCAZB010000422.1:0-2061 GCA_038533315.1 Pseudomonadota bacterium
GGTGGATCGTTACGCTCCCGATGCAATGGCTGGAGAGGGCGATGTGGTCAACGGTGATATCGCCTCGCGCATCGAATCGTACGGCGCAGTCACTGTAACGATGGAGTCTGGTGGACAACCGCTGCAGCTGGCGCCAGGCAAGACCGCGCGCATCTCGGTACCGGTTCATGCTACTCAGCGAGGTGCCGAGCTGCCCACTTCGATTCCTTTCCTGTTGTACGACGAGACGCAGGGCATCTGGACATCGCACGCTACCGCCGAGCTCGATAAAGCGTCACAAAGTTATGTGGCGACGGTGACTCACCTTTCGACTTACAACACAGATCTCGTTAAAGACGACCAAACGTGTCTGCGCATAAATGCCAACCCGCTTGCCGAGGCTGGCATTGAAGAATTCGAGTTGGATGTGTTTTTTCCCGGTGGCGGAACGTCCGAGTATCGCAACTTCTCGATCTCGCGGGACACCGTTAACAACGACAATCTGCACGCGATTATCAACCTGCCGAGCTCTGTCGTTGTGACCTTGGTCGCTAGCTATCGCGATGGCGACAACGTGCTGCCTATCGGCATCTACGCCACCAACACAGGCGGCCCGATGCCTGAGAACGTGCCGAACGATCCGCCGTATCCGTACGCTGTGTGCAGCAACGTGGTAACCATCGACCCACCCGCGACAGGTGAGGAGCCGGCCGCGTTGCAGCTGAATGGCAGTGCACCGCCGGGCAACATTCGTCCCTGGCATACCTACAGTCTGGTCAAGGACGACGACATTTATCCGGTTGGTTTCGATTCCGAACCGCTGTATGCGTTTGGATTGTTTGATACCGGTGCAGATCGAGTGGTCGTGCCATTATCGGATGCACAGCAGATTTGGAACATGCCAACGACAGGCCCGGCTGGTCTTGAAGCCAACCGGTTATCAGCTATTCGCGTCAACGGTTTGGCGCGGATCGATGCAGACTCACTTCTTGCCCCCGGATTCAGCGAAGATTTTCCTGCCGAGTTGGAAGTCAGTGATATCACGCTGCAAGTCGATTTCATGGCGCCTATCCCATTGATCGGTGCGCCGGTTACAAACGCGGCTATCGTTGAGATCAAGCCGCACACAACCGTGACCCGTGGCGAGTATCCGTTTACGGACCAAAACGGCGATCCGTTTGTGATCGAGGGCATGGATCTTGAGTTTCTGGACGAAGCTGACGAGCTGCCAACGTCGCAACTATCGTTCGACCTTCAGCCTATAGAGAGAAACCCAAACACAGCAGCGACCGTCGCACCGATTCCTGCGCTACGTAATGTGATTTTCGAACACGACGGTGAACAGTTCAGTGATGTCGCGAGCGAGAGCCGGTTTCTGTTTGATACAGGGACGCAATTCACGATCGTCGGACCTGCCATCATCTCAGCGCTTGGGCTGGAAGCATCTGATGCCGTGTACGATTGCTTCACGAATCAACCCGGCAACGAGGGATTCATCATCGATCGTCTTGAATTCGCCGATCGCAACGATACTAGTCAGAAATTTCGTGTCGAGCCCGCTCTGGTTTGCGGGGATTTCAACGACAACATCATTGTCTTGACGTTCACGCCCGATAACGGCTTGCCACGTAAATTTGACGCCGTAATTGGTATGGCACCGTTCATCAATACCGATATGTTGTTGCATGGTCCGGAGGGCTGGCTGGGCATCAGCCCGCCCGAGCAATAGTCGAAGCGGGAGCTCAAATCGATGCTGCTTTGGATATCACTCGCAGTGTTTGTGATCCCGCTGGTCTACATACTGAACTTTGGGCGACGTGACCGGCGTGCCCGAGAGCGTGAGCTTGCACGTATCGAGGAACGCTTGGCAGCCAAACAGCGCGATGCTGGCGGTGGTGCCGACAACGAGTAGCCGGCGCATGCCCACTGGGGCTTAAGCAACACGCACGGTGTCGACACTGTTGGCTTGGCGCTTAGAATTTGCCGGAGTTGCCCCAGCTGTCGCGCGGTCCGATCACTTCTTCGTTCATCCAGTGTTCGACGATGAGACCGTCCGCCACACGGTAGAGATCAAAAACGGCG
>JBCAZB010000423.1:0-2027 GCA_038533315.1 Pseudomonadota bacterium
GCCGCGTTGTTGTTTGTCGATCTGAATGGCTTCAAGGCGATCAATGACAGTTTTGGACACGAAGCCGGTGACACGATTCTTAAAGAGGTAGCGGTCCGACTGCGGGAGACGCTTCGACTACAGGATATCGTGGCACGCTTCGGCGGCGATGAGTTCGTCGCGCTGGTGACGGACACCAGCCGTGATGATGCAGAGGCGCTCCGCGATCGAATTAGCCGTCACTTGTCTCATACCTATCGACTCGAAGATGGTCGGTCAATCAACTGCTCTGCCAGCGTCGGCATGTCGATCTATCCGCAATCAGCGACCAGCCTCGAATTGCTCATCAAAAAGGCTGATGAAGACATGTATCAAGTGAAGGCCGGCCATCATAAAAACCGCTCGGATCTCGATGCGAGAATGCGTCTGGTTGAGTGAGCTACACCGCAAAGCCGTGGTTATCGAAAAACGCTACGGCACGATCAGGAAAATCGCAAAAAACGCCATCAATGCCCTCGCGCGTCAGAAACGCCAGCAGTTCTTCCAGAGTATTGAACCCACTCGGCAGGGCATCTGCGCGCAGCGTGTAAGGATGCACCTCGAGTTCCAGCGCGTGCGCTTCCTCAATCAGATGTGTTCCTAACAAATCGCCGCCATCGGACTGTATCACCAAATGCGGGATCCAGGGGCCTATGCCGTCGACGGTACCCTTTAGTGGAGTCAGTCCGCCGGGCGACAACAATTCTGCATACCTCGTCGTCGATTCATTCCAGCTGTCCTCACCAATCAGTTGCACAAGACGATAAGGTGCCGCCCAGTGTTGTCGCAACCGATCGTTTTCGGCGAGATCAAAACACTGTAGCCAGACCTGATTCGGTGTGTTTGGGTAGCCAAAGGTCTCGAGTATTTCGAGTAGCAGCGGCGCGATGTCGACGCCTTCGTTGCGGTGCCATTCCGGCTTTTTTATCTCTGGGTAGATACCGGTGGTCGATTGCCGGCTACGATTAAGACCGCGGATCAAAGCGAGCTCTTCGGCGAGGGTCGGCACCGCGAACGGCGTGAAACCCGTTGGAAAACGTGATGCGAAAACGGGTTTGCCGTCGGCGTCCACGCGTTCCCGAAGGCGGAGCTGCTTAATCTCAGCAAGCGTAAAATCTCGTGCGTAATACCGCCCGTCGTCGCGTGACCGATCAGCGAATCGTTGTGCGACATCGGTCACTTGTTCCAGATGAATATCGTGCAGAACGATAAGCTCGTCATCTGCCGTGGCGACAATATCCTGCTCAATAAAGTCAGCCCCCATCGCGTGCGCAAGTGCTTTTGCGGCGAGGCTGTGTTCTGGCAGATAACCGCTGGCCCCGCGGTGCGCAATCGTGACCGGTCGAGGAACAGGGGTGGAAGCGTGGCTACGAGTTTTCAACGTAGGGCGAGCCGGCTATGGAAAGTCAATGACTTCCCACCGCTGGGTATCTTCACCGCGAGCGAGTCGCTTTAGCGCATCGACGATTTCGCGCTCATTCCAGTCGAGCACTTCGTCGGCCCGGCTAACCAGATCACCGGGTGTTACGGTGACGCGGCCAAAGGCATTGATCAGAATGACGGGTTTCTCGAGCGCTTTCGCTGCATTGATCTGATAATCCACCCAATCCCGTTTCTGTTGGTAGGTGCTGGCGAGAACGATAACTGCCTCGCTATCCTGAATCTGTGCACGGAGCGCATCTTTAAAGCCCTCGGCACCGCCGTCCGGTACGAGATCCGGATTGCTAACGTTGATGTAGTAGAACCGATCCACGCTCTCGAGGTACTCGAACACGCGGAGGTAATCATCGCTTTGCATGAAAACGTGACTGACAAACACGCGAATCGGATTATTCTCAGACATTGAAGCGTTGACCTGTAGTGCTGCATCCCCTCGGTGGATTGTAACCAATTGCACCGACTTCTGGCGAGTTTTGCCGGTACAATATGAGGCCATGACCCACATGCCGACGATAAGAATAATCCGCAGCCCCCATCGAGGCGCGCTTTGCGCTTAGTGCTCTATAACA
>JBCAZB010000424.1:0-2002 GCA_038533315.1 Pseudomonadota bacterium
ATAACGGCCAACGCTGACGACACCGGTCGTTGGGTCAAAGACAAAATTCGCACGACCACTAATACCATCGCCGTCTGCGTCATTTGGGTCTTCGTTGGCAAGAATATCGGCGGCCGGGATTGCGCCCAGTAGACCGAGGCCGATCATCTGTTGAGCAATTCGTGGGGAAAACAGTACGCCATCCGCGAAATCGCCGTAACTGAGATCACGCAGCTTGTAAGTCGGCTGACGCAATTCATACGGCGTACCGTCTGCGTATTGCCCACTGATCGTCTGATATTCAATAAAACCAAAGGCCTCACCAATCGCCTCGGTGGCGCCACCGCCGAACGATGGGAGTCCTGCGGCAACGTCATTACCTTCGAAGGAAACTGCGCCGAATGTCTGTAGCTGAGTCCCATAGCGCGCATCTGGAATCGGATTATCATCGGCATCGTTGCCTAGACTGATGCGCAGGAACATTGCATCAAACGGCGTGTCTTGGTCCGCAGGGACACGTCCACGCCCGTCACGTGAGTGACAGCCCTGGCAGGTTGGCGCATTCATAAGCGGCCCTTGACCCTCATGGTCGTTGCGGAAGATCGCATTGCCACCTTTAAAATTGGCGTCTGCCGAAAAATCCTGCTGGATGGCTTGAGGCGCTTGGCTGAAAGCCTGATCGTTTATGACGGCAGTGCCGGCGTCTGCACCAGAGAAACGTTCCCCCGCTGTGAGCGGGGGGACAATAGGCGCTGCGGGCGGCGCCGGTGGCGGCGTTGAAACAGGTGGTGGTGTTCCCCCTGAACCACCGCCGCCGCCGCACGCTGCTAGCGTCGCCGCAAAGATGGCCAGAGAAAACATGCGCCCCTGCGCGTGGCGCATGTGTCTCATAAGCGTATCCGTAAAGGCTAAATGTCTTCGTCTGTATCCTGACGCAGATCACCTACCGTCACGCCGAGGTCGGTGATAATTGTCTCCAACACATCAGTTTGAGCGGAAAGTGCCTGAATAGAGCCGGAAATATTCGGCTCATTAATACCCATCTGGATTTGAGTGTCGAATGGGAATCCGGCTTTCGCCATGTCGTCGATTGTGCTGATCCGAATCATTGTCGTCTCGAGTGCCGCCCGATAAGCATTGGCGGTTTCGACAAAGCCTTCGGCGATCAGCAGATCATCGATACCTGCCCCGTCCACAATCGAGCCGTCGACTCGTGTGTAAGAGCCGTAGTAGGAGTTCACGATACCTTGCGCGTTGGTCACGATATCTCGGTGTGTGTTGTCGGAGAAGCAGGAGTGTTCATCTTCCTGGCTGTTGGTCAGCAATGCGATATTCATGCGCTCACCGGCCAGCTCGCCAAAGCCCAGACGACCCATACCTTCCAAAATCCTGGCGAGCGACACGTCGCCACCGGCAACAAAGTTGGCGTAGTGATTACCGGTACCGTTCGGGTTCCATGCGTCGACCAATGTCTTAAGGTCTTCGATAAGAATGTCTGCCGCCACTTGCAAGTACAGGCCACGACGCTGGCAAATGCTATCTGCAGAGGCGACGCCGACACCGCTGGTGCACGCACCGCCAGTTTGGTAGTCCGTTACAGGGCGTTGACCACCGGTCGTGTCCCGCGTGCCTGTGCCCGACAGGTCCGCGTTGAGATCTTGGCCCCACAATAGAAATTCGATCGTGTGGAAGCCAGTGGTTAGGTTGCGTTCATCACCACCCAGTTCGTTGTTGGCACGCAAATTCGCAGCGTCGATCGTAAAGGTCGCATCAGCGATAATGTTACCGGTGATGGCACCGGTCGATCCCGGGATTTCCGGGCCGCTGTCACCGTCTACTGCCGGCGCGACATAGTCGATCAGGGCTTCGGCTAGTGGCCAGGCATTGATGGCACCCTCCGGACCGTCGCCTTCCATACCGAGCGTGCCACCGTCAGTACCATTGTCGAGCAACGCATCGATGTTCTGCGGGAAGAGAATTTTCGCGGTTTGCAGAAGTTTGGGGAGTTCATGGCGCGCCGCTT
>JBCAZB010000425.1:0-1822 GCA_038533315.1 Pseudomonadota bacterium
GCGCGCCACAATCCGGTGCGATCTGCACCCCCGGCGCGGCGCGCTGTGCACTAAACACAGCACGACGTCGAATAAGGTCCGTAACCCGGTACAACCATGCGCCAACCGGCCCGAGCAGAACAAACCAGAAAATCACCGCGAACATGCGATTGTTGGCTTGAACGAACACAGCGCCTGGTACATCGCCGCGGACCCCGACCACGTCATTGAAGCCACGCTCTAGCAAGGCACGCGCATTCATCCGCTCTGCCTCGCGGTCATCCTCGTCGATCGCACGACGCCAGCGATCAACTTCCTCACCGATGTCCTGCGGGCCAAGACACAAAAACAAGACAAACACTGACAATGCCAAATACGGCAGACCTAGCAAGGTGCCCTGTAACGTCAGGCGGAATAACGCCACTGGCAGGATCGCGATCGTCAGCGTGACAAGTAACCAGAGAAAAGGCGGCTGTTTCCAGCGATGACTCAATCGCAAACCAAAGTCGATCAACGGGTCCAGCCAGCGAAGTTCACGCCAGTGAAACAAATGGGTCGCGAGACGCTCGAGAATCAATGCAACAAATAACGCGATTATCTTCATTGTTTGCTCTTCATGCTCCGCGGACTCAGCGGCCCTCCACGGGTTGCAGCGCGTCCCAGTCAAACGCGGTACCGGGATCAGTCTTGCGCCCCGGGGCAATATCGCTGTGGCCAACCACTGCCGCATCCGTCAGTGTCGGATACGCCGTACGTAGCGCCGCCAGCACCGTGTTTAGTGTCGCATATTGTGCGGCGCTGTACGCGAGCTCGTCAGTTCCCTCGAGCTCGATGCCTATCGAAAAATCGTTGCAACGCTCGCGACCCTGCCAACTTGAGACACCCGCGTGCCAGGCCCGGTCGAGAAAAGAGACGAATTGAATAACGCTTCCGTCACGTTCGACGAGCAAATGTGCGGATACCCGTAGCTCAGCGATCTCGCCGAAATAGGGATGAGCAGAAGGGTCAAGCTGATTGCAGAAAAACGAAGCAATACAACCGTTGCCAAATTCACCAGGCGGTAAAGAAATACCGTGGATGACAATCAGATCCAGCGTCACATCGTCGGGCCGTGCATCACAGTTGGGCGACGGGCATTGCCTGGCCGGGGCAATTAGACCTGAGTCAGCAGCGACGACAAAACTCGGAGCAGACGGATGCGATACCATATGGTCATAGTCAGGACAGCGCACCATTGCTGTCAAGCATCGAGCCCGGATTGACATGCGAACCACCCGTCTTTTCCACGACACACCGTTGTCAGCCGATAGCGTTATGACGCTCGACGGCGCCTCTGCCCATTACATTGGCCGGGTATTGCGCGCGCGTGTCGGTGACACACTCGAACTGTTCGATGGCTCAGGACAGGTATTCGAGGCCAGCATCACGGCGTTATCGCGCCGTGAAGTTTCGCTAACTATCGGACAATCGCGCCCCGGGCTCCGACCGTCACAGTGCCGAGTTACGCTGTGGCAAGCACTTAGCCGCAATGAAAAGATGGACTGGGTGATGCAGAAAACCGTGGAACTTGGGGTCAGCGCCCTGCAACCGGTCCTCACCGAGTATAGTGTCGCAGCACCTAAGGACGAGAGGCTCGATAAACGCATGGCACATTGGCAGAGCATCATCCATGGCGCCGCGCAGCAATGCGGTAGAGCGGAACTGCCGACACTAGCTCAGCCAGCATCGCTGGCAACCGCATCACTCGCCGGGACGGAAAGCTTGAATCTGTTCGCGCACCCGGATGCAGCGGTGACACTGACACAGGCGCTGCGCGATACGCCTTCAGACAGCATCACGCTGG
>JBCAZB010000426.1:0-1745 GCA_038533315.1 Pseudomonadota bacterium
CGCACGGCTGCAGGAGATGCATGCAGTCGTTCGCAATGCTGCCAACGTCATGCCAACCCACGCGCAATTCTTGTCGGATCCAGCACGTCAGGGCGACGCATCATGACCCATCGCCAACACGCGCTCTCGGTGGGTGAAAAAGCAGGCTACGGTGCCGGCGACTTTGGCTTCAACCTCTATTGGACGACGCTGAGCTCATTTCTGATGGCGTTCTATACGGACGTGTTCGGTCTCGCTGCCGCTGCGGCCGGTACGATGCTGCTCGTCACACGCATTGTCGATGCATTTACCGATCCGGTCATGGGTGCGGTCGCCGACCGTACCGAGAGTCGCTTCGGTAAATTCAGACCCTATCTGTTGTTCGGTGGTCTACCGCTAGCGATTGCTGGCGTGTTGGCGTTCACGACACCCGAATTGACAGACAGCGGAAAACTCATATGGGCGTACGCGACATACACGCTCCTGATGCTTTGTTATACGGTGGTCAATACGCCCTACTCTGCGCTGTCCGGCGTGATGACGGCCGACAGTCAAACCCGCACGACACTGATCACCGTCCGCTTTATCTTCGCGTTCGCGTGCGGCGCGTTCGTCAACAAATTCACGATGCCACTGGTCGCGTATTTCGGTCAGGGCGACGAAGCGCACGGCTGGCAAATCGTCATGGGTCTATACGGTATTGCGGCCGTACTGATGTTCTGGATCAGTTTCGCAACGACCCGCGAACGCATTCGACCGATCGTGGTGGAGTCGAGTAACCCCCGACAGGACATTGCGGACCTGTTGAAAAACAAACCGTGGTTGATCCTGTTTTTGTTGTCGATGCTGGTCATGATGACAGTGACGATGCGCGGCGGCTCGGCTTATTACTATTTCACCTACCATATCGAGCGTCCGGAACTGCTTGGCGACTACCTACTCACGCAATCGCTGGCTTATGCGGCAGGTGCGGTGGCGGCGCCTTTCCTGACCCGGTACATCGATAAGGCGCGCTTGTTGATGCTATTGATGGGGATCGTCGGCGTTCTGTCGATTGGGTTTTGTTTCGTGCCCGCCGACCAGATCGAGCTGATCTTCACATTTAATATTCTGATCAGCCTGGCACTCGGACCGAAGTCGCCGATTACCTGGTCAATGTATGCCGACAGTGCAGATTACAGCGAGTGGCGCTTCGGCCGACGTGCGACGGCGATGACGTTCGCTGCAGCAACATTTGCGCAAAAACTGGGCGCATCCATCGGCAGCGCTGCAATGCTGTGGATACTCGCCGGCATCGGCTACGTCGCGAAACAAGCGCAGACCGACGCCTCGCAACAAGGCATCAATCTGTTGCAGACACTTGCTCCAGGCGTGTTCGCGATTATCGCGATGATCGTTGTCAGCCAATACTCGCTCACGCGCGACCGGCTTGCTGCCATGCAGGAAGAATTGGAGCAACGCGATGAAACCTGAGCGACGCGGCAAAGCACGCACGTCGAATTCGGTCGTGTCGCAAAGCGCCGATGGCGCCGAGGTCAGCCTGCACTCGCCGGTCAGCATGCCACAAGCGAGCGGGTTTCTGTGGAATGAACACATGCTCGCGCGCTTTAATGTTCGTGGCTTTGCCCATGCACAATTTATGCAACCGGAGCCTGCCAGCTATTCGACCGGACCTGTGCTGGAAGCAACGACGTTTCTGCAGCCCGAGCTTGGCTTCTATGCCCATCATCCTGGTCGCTTTGTCTATATCGTCGATGCGGAAAGCG
>JBCAZB010000427.1:0-1742 GCA_038533315.1 Pseudomonadota bacterium
ATCATCGCTGACTGGTGGCGCCAGCATCGACCCGACCTGCCAGCAAAGCGAATTCGCTAGTCGTTTATCCCATCAATTGTTCTGCGGTTCGATGACGATATCGATGCGTCGATTGCGTGCGCGTCCTGCCGCTGTTTCGTTGTTGGCTATCGGCCGCGTCTCACCATAGCCCGTCGCAGTGACGCGGTTGCTCGGGATGCGCATGGCATTCAGCATATATTGCTGCACGGCGTCAGCGCGTGACTGCGATAGTGTCTGATTCGTCTGGTCGCCGCCGTAAGAATCCGTGTGACCTTCGACGATGATGCTGGAGCGTGGGAAGACGTCGATCGCTTTCTCTACTTTCTCGAGCAACGGGTACAGCTCCGGTGTAATGGCCGACTGACCACTGGCAAAGCTGAGTCCCACCAGACGCAGCGTGACGGTGTTGCCCTCGCGGAATACGAGTGCCTCGTCACGCGCAAACATTTTTTCCACCGTATCGAACTGTTCTCGAATACGATTTTGCTGTTGCAGACGTTGCATCAGTGCCGCGCGCTCCTCGGTGGCGCCACCGAGCTTCTGATCCAGCAAGCGAATTTCTTCACTCAATTCTTCGACGCGCAGTTGATTGTCTCTGAGCTCCTGGGTTAACGACTGATTCGACTCTCTGAGTTGTACGATGTAGTCGGTGAGCTGGCTTGCAAGGGTATCACCCCCATTGGCCAGATCCGGCACCATATCGGCGGCGCCTGCAATGTCTGCCAATGGGCGTTCCCAAGACAGAATCAGGTTTTCGGTGGTCAGATCCTTGTCTCTGACGCGTCGTACCACTTCGGCCAGGTAGATCGCATGGCGGGCTTCGTAGTTCGCTTGCTGCGCCAGGTTGCGCGGTAAGTCGGTGTCGTATCGATTTTCGTTCAATTCCTTCTCTGCCCGTGCCAGTAGGTCTCGAGACTTCTTGAGCGTCACAGGTGCGTAGCGGCCGACGCGCGCGCGCTCAGCATCGGCGAGCAGTTGTCGTGTCTCACTCAAGTAGCGCGTCTTGATGGCACCAAGCTCGGCGTCACGGTACAAGCTCTCGGCCTCGATGCCATAGCGCTTGCCCGACTTGAGGTCACCACGCTCCAGCACGCGGATGGCGTCGGCAAACTTGTCCTCCGCATCACTCCAAATCGGTGCTGACAGTGTCGGCGCGTCAGCACGTCGGGCATCAATGCGTGTCTTGATAACGCCGCTCAGTGTCAGCTTGGTGAGCCCTGCTGACTCGGTAGCCTCTCTAAATCGTGCGGTTGCATCCGCCAATCGCGAGCGTACGACTTCCACGTTGCGGCCACGATCCAGGGCTTCCTCCGCGCTTGCATAGGCTTTGCTGCCGCGTTCGAAATTTCGTGGCGCGAGGAGTTCAGCTTCTGCCTGACGAGCCGATTCAAAGGCTGAGTCTGCTTCAGCGAACAGGCTGTCGCGCAGGGTCTGCGACGTCGCCGGCCCGGAAGCGACAGCGATGCTCAACAGAGCAAAAACCGAAAAAATCATTCTTTTCATCGAGTTAACTCGCTATTGGATGCGTATTACAGAGTATTGTGCGGTGCTGTCCGCGGTGACGCAAGCAAGCGTAATAATAAGAAGTGTCAAGCGGTCGATAGGTATGGGAACCCCGTACTGTGCGTCTGGTCACAGTAATCACCGTGACAGATCTCTAAACTCCAGATTATGCAAATGAAGTTCTACACACAGTTTCAGGTCGATGATGGCCGCTACAA
>JBCAZB010000428.1:0-1701 GCA_038533315.1 Pseudomonadota bacterium
GCTCAACCCACACTATCGTGCAGCAGGTTGAGCGATCCATGACTTTGGCGTCTTCCGGCGCCATGCTGTCGAGATAGCGATGTCGCAACCGCTCTGCAGACAACTGTATCGGCGTCAGCGGATTCTTGATCTCGTGTGCGAGCCGCCTCGCCACCTCGCCCCAGGCCGCATCGCGCTGCGCTTCAAGAAGATTGGTAATGTCATCGAAAACGATCACGTATCCACCATCAGCATCACCCTGTCCGGGCAAGGTTGTACAGGCACACGTTAACACCCGTCGCCCTACTTCCTGCCGCAGCATGATCTGCTCCCGCCACTCAGTCTGGCCCTTGGCGAAATGCGCCTGGGCAACATCGACGACCTGCTGCAGCAGCAATTGCCCGTCGGCGACCTTAATGAGGTTCTCGCCAGCGCGCTCATCAACATCAACGTTCAGAATTTCAGAAGCTGCCGCATTCGCCGCACGGATATCGAGATCCGCAGTCAACGCGATAACCCCAGTCGACAGCCGCGCAAGAATGGCAGCAAGGTTACCGCGCTCCAACTCGACTTGCTCGCGACTGAGCTGAGCCTCATCCCGCGCAGCGCGTAAACGCCGCGTCATATCGTTGAAGGAGCTGACAAGCACACCAATCTCGTCTTTGGGTGGCGGAGACAGTTCCGTTTCGAGATCACCTTCCGCCACTGCGACGGTACCGGCTACCAGCGCCTGAATCGGTGCCACGAGGCGGCGCGCGAAAAAGAATGCACCGTAGACAGCGCCCAGTGCGGAAACGAGCAGAACGACGGTGAGGCTCAACGTAAACGTACTTTTTAGCGGATCACGTAGCAGCACCAGGCGTTGATAGTCGGTATACGACTGATCCACGTTTGCCGCCATCGTCGACAGCCGTTGTGTAACAGGGTAGACCGCGACCAGAATACGACCGGGCTGCCTCGATGTGACACGCCCAAGCGCGACGGCGGTGCTGACCTCGAACGCACTATCGCCGACCGGATCGAGACTGACATAGGGTCGATTGGCCCGCACCTGAAGCACGACCTCGTCACTAGGCGGGGAAGGCAACGTGCTGACAGCGCGCTCGGAGCTGAGCGCGATAATACGATTGTTAGGCGCATAGACAATCAGCTCGGCGGCACCGCTAATCTGGCGCTCTCTCGCCAATGCGTTTTGCAACCGGTTCTCGGGCACGATATCGAGCCGGCTGGCGATCGCCAGCGTTTGTGCCAGTCCATTGCGCCGCTGAATATCCATCGCAGCCTGGCTGAGGCTGAGCGCATCTTCCAGGCCCTGCTCAACCTGCACGCTAAACCAGCTGTCGATACCTCGATTCAAGAACTGCAAAGAGAAATAGTAGACGAGGCCCAATGGCAGCAACGCCAACGCGATAAAAGCCACCACCATTCGGCTCTTGAGACGCGCGCCCGGGACATGCTTTCTGAGATCATTGATCAGGCGGAAAATATTGCCGAACAACAATGCCACGAGAATCGCGATACCGGCGCCATCGATAATCAGCGTGACCTGCTGCAGTCGGTTGAGTTCTGCGGAGCTGTTGGATGTTTTGGCGAGCAGCACCATCGCACTCAACGCCAGAACGAGCCCTACGGACGCGAGGACGGTATAGAACAGGTTCCTTACTGAACGAGCGACCACGAGAACCAACTGCTGGAAATGTGCCAGTCATCGCGCCAGAACAA
>JBCAZB010000429.1:0-1577 GCA_038533315.1 Pseudomonadota bacterium
CCCTCGGTGGATTGTAACCAATTGCACCGACTTCTGGCGAGTTTTGCCGGTACAATATGAGGCCATGACACACATGCCAACGATAAGAATAATCCGCAGCCCCCATCGAGGCGCGCTTTGCGCTTAGTGCTCTATAACATTCGTTACGGCGTTGGCTCCGGTATCGCGACACATCTGCCCGTTCCGGGCGCAGGCTATGTGTTGGGGAATCAGGCTAATCTCAATAAACTGATCGAGTTTTTTCAGTCGCAATCACCTGACATTGTAGGCCTTGTGGAAGTCGATACGGGCTCCATACGCAGTCGTAATGTCAATCAGGCAGAGGTCATTGCCCAGGCGCTCGGGCACAAGTCATCGTACGAGACGAAATATGGCAGCAACTCTTTGAATCAGCTTCTGCCGATCATTCGTAAACAAGGCAATGCTTTTCTGGCTGCGCCCACGATTCACAATGAGCGCTTTCATTACTTCGATACCGGCATAAAAAAGCTGATCATCGAGTTGGAACTGACCGATGTGGCGATTTTCCTTGTGCATTTATCGTTAAAGTATCGTCATAGACACTTACAACTTCGGCATCTCTACGACCTCGTCGAACAGACCGACAAGCCAGCGATGGTGATTGGCGACTTCAATACTTTCTGGGGACAGGATGAAATCTACCTGTTTCAAAAAGCGACTGGCCTAAAAAGCGCCAACGCAGATGCTCTGCCATCTTACCCAAGTCGGTCGCCGCGACGGGAGCTCGATTTTATCCTGTATCAGGATGGCATCAGCATCGATCATTTTTCAGTACCGGATGTCACGCTGTCGGACCACTTACCGTTAGTTTGTGACTTCCATGTGAAGTAACTCGAAAACCAAGAAGATCACACCATGACACACTACGAACACTGGCAATCGGAACGCGACGATAGCAATCGCCTCTGGCTCGGAATCGACAAAGCCGACAGCAGCGCCAATGTGCTCTCTGGCCCTGTCCTGCGAGAGCTTGACAGTTTACTCAACGAAGCGGATCAGTCGCCCCCAAGCGCGTTGATTGTCTACTCGCTCAAGAAAAGCGGCTTCGTGATGGGCGCAGATATCAACGAGTTCACGACACTCGCCAACGCTGATGAGGCGTATGCGCTTGTACGACTCGGACAAAAGGTACTCGACCGACTTGAGTCGGCACGCTATCCGACCGTGGCTGCGATCGATGGGATGGCGCTCGGCGGCGGGCTCGAATTGGCGATGGCCTGCCACTACCGAGTTGCTGTGGATGTCCAAAAACCTGTCATTGGATTACCCGAAGTACAGTTGGGTATCCATCCAGGCTTTGGCGGCACGGTGCGTGCCGTGCAACTCGCAGGTGTGGCGGCCGCGATGCCATTAATGCTGACGGGCAAATCCATCACACCCGCCAAGGCGCTGAAGTTTGGATTGGTCGACCAACTCTGCGAGCGCGAGCAATGGCGCGACAAGACCATCGCGATTGCGGAACAACGACCACCGCGTCGCAAAGCCCCGTTCAGTGCAAGGCTAATGAACCTCCCCATCGTGCGTGGCATGGTGGCCAACAAAATTGAGGCTCAGAC
>JBCAZB010000430.1:0-1525 GCA_038533315.1 Pseudomonadota bacterium
GTCGCCATGCACCGTATCGGCATCCGCTGAGTCATCGTTAATCAGCGGCAATATTGGCTTGGTTGCGTCGCTATGCGCAGCAAGCGCGTCACCCAGTACGCTCGCTGGCTCAGCGACCGACGTAAGCGCCCGCAGCATTGGCTTAACTTTGCCGAAGTGGAACGGCTTCGCGCTCGGCCATAGGATCAGGTAGCCCACTTTCGCACCACGCTCCAGTGTCAGCTCAATATCACCACCGGCGTGGTCGGTGCGTACGTCGACACTGACGATCTTTGAAAATGGCAAATTGATCGAGATCGGCAAAGCAATGCCGGTGCGAATAACAATGCGTTCAGTGGTGATGGTGTAAGTCGTCGAGCGCGCTGATGCACTGGCGTACAGCCGCACGATAGCCAACACGACGAGCGCCAGCAGCGCTGTTGTGAGTGATACGTTCCATGCGACATCCCATGCGAACCCATCTTTCCATACGATCGCGAGCCGCCACGCTAATAGAGCGATGAAATACACCGCCAGCTTGCGTACATGTAATGCGCGTCGTGCCAGAAGGCGCGAATTCGGGCCGCCAGTCCATAGCGGCCGTTCATCGCTGGGTAGTCCCCTTGGAATGCCTAGCGTCATGTCCCCCGAATGATCGCTCATAGCAATGGTTCAGACCTTGATGGTTCCGCAAGCAGCGCACCGCCGCCAAAGTAACCCATCAATTTGTCTTCCTCACGCAAGGTAATCGTGTCCGGATTCGCTAATCGCGGTACGTTCGCGAACTGGCTCGACATCAATGCATCGACTTCCATCTGTCCTGCAGACTTATTGACGTTTGCCCAATGGAACGGCACAAGAATCTGGCCGCTGCCGATACTGGCATCCAGCGCCACTTCGAGATAGACGATCATCGGCTCGGGAATGTCGACCCAGACGTCGGTAATCGAACCTACCTTTTCACCATCCGCAGCGATGACATCCATGCCGCGCGGGTCTGGATCACGGTGGTCAACGTGCCATGCGGGCTGGCTGCGCATCGGTACGATACGTGGCTTACCATGCAACGTCAGATCCGGCGTTTCCGCGCGATCAGACCAGGCGGCGGGGCCAACGCCATCGACTAGCGGGTCGCCCGTGGGTACGAACGGATCACCAAAACCGCCACCCGCTGACTTCGCTTTTAGCTCGTACTCATCGACCACACGCGGTACGGTGACATCCTCGCCATGCGCTGGCTTGTAGGTCTTCGGTGGTGGCAGATCCGGAAAACCGCGCACAACCACACCATCATTGCGGCTTGACAGCAGCGGATAACCTTCCCGCTTGCTCTCGCGATGCAGATACATGATCAGTACCGCGAAGAACAACCAGAACAAGGTGAACAAAATTTCCACCAGGTCGATCGATCCAACAACATTGTTAGTCATAGTATGACTCCTGAACAAACTGCTAATGAGGGAATTCGGTCAGCCCCAAACGACCGTCTTCTTCAACATCAGCCTCACGGGTGAACCTCGCTAACGGACCGATAACGATCAGTGTT
>JBCAZB010000431.1:0-1093 GCA_038533315.1 Pseudomonadota bacterium
GATGCCGCTGCACCGGGTGATTGGTGGGATGGTCAACCGTTCGACCTTGTCCTCGTCGATGCGCCATGCACGGCAACCGGCGTGATCCGCAGGCACCCGGATATCAAAACCCTGCGCCGGCCAGAGGATGTTCCGGGGCTGGCCTCGCGACAACTGGATATCGTCAATGCGCTGGCTGCACTGGTTCGCCCGGGCGGCTGTCTTGTTTACGCAACATGTTCGTTGCTCAAAGCCGAGAACCATCAGGTAGTTGCTGAATTTATCAGGCAAAACGAGGCGTTTTCGCCTGCAAATGAGTTGCGCATTGACAACAATAACGGTCTAATGACTGTCGATTCTTTGGGCTACCAGTGTTTCCCGGCCAGCACGGGCGGTGACGGTTTTTTTCTGTCGCGGCTTGAAAGGGACCGCGCCGGATAGCGCTGGTACCACACGCAACGCGGCTAGCAACGACACCGGCAAATGCCTCGATACTTTACACATTTCGTCTTCGTCCCGCTCTTGTTGGTGGTGAGTAGCGTCGCGATCGCACAGTCCGGTGGCGTCGAAATTCGTTCTGCTGAGACGCGCCTCGTGAATGACGTCTATCTTGCCAACACGCGTGTGCAGTATCAGTTGTCCGAACGTATTGAAGAAGCACTGGCAAATGGTCTGGCGCTCCAAGTAACGCTCGACTATGCCATCGAACGCCAACGCCGGTTTCTACCCGATACAGAAGTTGCCGCGGTGCGTGTTGTTAATCTCCTGCGTTACAGCAAAGTGACCGAACGCTACACCATTCGCAACGAGAACACCGGTACACAAACATCGTACGCGACCATTTTCGGCGCGCTCAATGCGCTCGGCCGTATTGACGATTTGCCGTTGGTCGATGCGGCGCTGCTATCGGCCAACCGCCGCTACCGTGCGCGTGTGCGTGCCGAAGTGGCAATCGACGATTATCCCGCCTCGTTGCGGTACCTGTTGTTCTGGCGCGATGACTGGCACATTTCCAGCAGTTGGTTCTCGTGGTCGCTCGCTCAGTAAGGAACCTGTTCTATACCGTCCTCGCGTCCGTAGGGCTCGTTCTGGCGTTGAGTGCGATGGTGCTGCT
>JBCAZB010000432.1:0-730 GCA_038533315.1 Pseudomonadota bacterium
AAATGCGTTGACCCCAGCAGTCATGAGTGAACTGCTGGGCGGTATTTTGGATTCACACAACGATTTGAGTTCGCGTGCGTTTATTCAGTTTGATTTCGAACACCTGCTTCGCCGCCCCGCACTGTTGTCCGACAACTCAGGCTGGAACAACTACCCCGTCAAATTGAAAGGCACGTTTATTGATGGCGAGCTACGTCTCGAGTTGGGCGTGACGGTGCAGTACTCGTCGACCTGCCCTTGCTCTGCTGCGCTGTCACGGCAGATCATCCAGTCGCAATTCGACAAGGACTTCGCCGGCAAGGCGACGGTCTCGGCGTCGGATGTACGCGCTTGGCTTGGCACCGAAGAAGGCATCGCAGCCACACCGCATTCGCAACGCAGCGAAGTGCACATTCTGACGCGGCTTGAAGCCGGCGCCGACGAGTTTCCGATCACGGATTTGATCAACCAGATCGAAGACACTTTGCAAACGGCCGTGCAAACTGCCGTCAAGCGGGAAGACGAACAGGAATTCGCGCGTCGGAATGCCGCGAATTTGATGTTCTGCGAGGACGCGGGCCGCCGGGTGCAGAAGGCATTGAACAATGATGCGCGTTTCGCTGACTTCTGGGTACGCGTCGAGCATATGGAAAGCTTGCACCCGCATGATGCCGTTAGCATCGTGACCAAGGGTGTTGAGAACGGCTACCTGCCGATTCCGTAAACACTCAACATCGATCAGATCGAGCGG
>JBCAZB010000433.1:0-647 GCA_038533315.1 Pseudomonadota bacterium
GGAAGTTCAGCGTGACACGCTCGCCAAAGTATTCTTTTTCCTCTGAGAAGATCGTGCCCGAAGACTCGTCTTTCTCAACTTTCGTGATTTCGATCGCAAACAAACCATCGGACTGGTATGCGAGCTGCTCGTAATCGCCGTCGGCGCTAATCAATACACGCACGTCCCCGTTGACACGCATGGCGTCGACTGTGGTGACCGGCGTTGCAAAATCTTGTACATCCAGACGACGCAGCAGATCATCTGGCAGTTGTGTGCCTTTGAACAACGCTACGACGCGACCGCCTTCCTGACGGATATCAACTGGCGTTGATGGGTCGGTCAGGCTGACGAGGATACGACCGCCGCCTTCACGAGTGCGGCGGAAATCGATGTTATCGATCGCACGCGGGCCATCGTAAGCGGCCGGTGCTGACGTGCTGCCACCGCTAGGCGCTGGGAAGGCGCTATTGCCAGCGGCAGTCGCTCCCGCACCAGAACCACCCGCCAGCGTGACGATAATCGTGTTACCGCTGACCGAAGTGTTGTAGTCGACCATCGTCTGCAAATTCAGTACGGCACGGGTACGACCGTTGGCTTCTGCCATCATCACCGTGTCGAGTGGACCAAGATCTACCTGTTGTCGGCGAGTACCAACCTCCAACTTC
>JBCAZB010000434.1:0-588 GCA_038533315.1 Pseudomonadota bacterium
ATCCACCAGGCCTTGCAGCATTTGGGCGCCGTTATCCATGCCCTTACCAATCATGATCTGGATGCGGCTTTTCGCAATTTCCAGACTTTCAATGAGCGTTTGGTCATTCGAAATGCAGATGGAGGCCTTGGCTTTCATCTCGGCCGTCCAATCGGTGAACGTAAAGGCCTGATCCGCCAGCAACGTACCGATGTGAACCTCGATAATCCTGCCCTGGAAGACATTGTCGCCGAACTTTTTGAGCATCTGGGCCTGGGTGGCGTGGACCACATCGCGGAAATCCATGTGGTCGGCCATCTCGCCTTTGAAGGTGACCTTGACCGATTCCGGGATCGGCATGGTGGCCTCGCCGGTGGCCAGCGCGAGGGCGACGGTGCCGGAGTCGGCGCCGAACGCCACGCCTTTCGACATGCGTGTGTGGCTGTCGCCGCCGATGATGATCGACCAATCGTCCACGGTGATGTCATTCAGCACCTTGTGGATCACGTCCGTCATCGCGTGATATTGGATGCCAAGGCGCAAGCCAACACGCCGAAACTCATGGCCTTCATGAACAAGTTCGGCCTGATCACCGGGCGCGACCCGAAA
>JBCAZB010000435.1:0-581 GCA_038533315.1 Pseudomonadota bacterium
GGCGCGGATAACTCAGGCGGCGATACTTCGAACGACGGAATCGACAGCGATGGCGATGGGCTTTGCAACGCGGGCGACGGCGACGACGACAACGACGGCGTAGCGGATGGTGCGGATAGCGACCCGACGAACCCGAACGTCTGCCGCGACGCGGATGTCGATAGCTGCGACGACTGTACGAATACCGGCGCGGATAACTCAGGCGGCGATACTTCGAACGACGGAGCCGACAGCGATGGCGATGGGCTTTGCAACGACGGCGACGGCGACGACGACAACGACGGCGTAGCGGACGGGGCGGATAGCGACCCAACGAACCCGAACGTGTGCCGCGACGCGGACGTCGATAGCTGCGACGACTGCACGAATACCGGCGCGGATGGTTCTGGTGGGAGCACATCCAATGATGGTGTCGACTTCGATAGTGACGGGCTTTGCGATGCTGGCGACAGCGATGACGACAACGACGGCGTCGTCGATGCGGCAGACAGCGCTCCATTTAATCCGAACGTTTGCCGAGATGTAGACGCCGATAGCTGTGACGACTGCACCAACACCGGCGCGGACAACTCCGGTGGCAG
>JBCAZB010000436.1:0-520 GCA_038533315.1 Pseudomonadota bacterium
TCTGACAGGCAGTCCACATCCACCTCGACCGCACCCGATAGGTAGCTGTCGAGCAGAACGGGGCTGTCGCCCGAAACCACCACGGCGTCCGAGATATAGCGGCGCAGCTGGTCCATATCGCGCACGATTTCCATCGCGCGCCCGCCCAGCACGAAAGAGGGCCGGATGACCAGCGGGAAACCGATGCCTTCGGCGATGTTGAGTGCCTCTTCATCGGTCGATGCGATGCCGTTATGCGGCTGCTTGAGGTCGAGTTTTTGCACCAATTGCTGGAAACGCTCACGATCTTCGGCCAGATCGATGCTGTCGGGTGAGGTACCCAGGATCGGGATGCCTGCGTCACCCAGCGCATTGGCCAGTTTCAGCGGGGTCTGCCCGCCGAATTGCACGATGACCCCGTGCAGCGTGCCGTTTTCCTGCTCCACCCGCAGGATTTCCATCACATGCTCAAACGTCAGCGGTTCGAAATAGAGCCGGTCGGAGGTGTCATAATCCGTCGAAACCGTCTCGGGGTTGCAGT
>JBCAZB010000437.1:0-517 GCA_038533315.1 Pseudomonadota bacterium
TGTAGCGCCGATTGCTGCATCAATCGATGCCTCATTCGTGAGTGGGGAGGTCACTGCGGTGAACGTTGCGCTTGGTACGGCGACTGTCGGTGGCTTTACGGTTGATTACACGCCACTTATGTCTAATGGCTTCACGCCGGTGATTGGTGCTTACATGGATGTTGCAGGTTACGGAATCGTTGACCGCCTCGTTGCACTACTGGAAGTTCCTGTAGACGGATTGATACAATAAAAAAAACCGACCTCCCTCGCGGGGGGTCGGTTCAAGTCTCGCCTCATCGTTTAGGAGAATGGAGGTTTGAGAGGTGGTTGCCAGAGCGATCAAAACAACCACGGTCAAAAGATACCTCTAGCGAGACCTTAGTGCGGTGATCGGGATCACACTTTCGTGTAATCCCGGTCGCCGTTTTTTATTGCGTGATTTCGCGCTTCGCCTGCTCGCGAAGTGTTTCCAAATAGGTTTGGAACGACTGACGCTCAAGTGCTGTGCGAACGTCGACTTTGACTTCGTCATAAG
>JBCAZB010000438.1:0-515 GCA_038533315.1 Pseudomonadota bacterium
AGCCAACAACTGCTGCCTCAGCGACCGCATCATGGGAGACGAGCGCGCTTTCGACCTCAGCTGTGCCCATGCGGTGGCCGGAGACATTGATGACATCATCCACCCGACCGGTGATCCAGTAGAAGCCATCTTCATCGCGCCGGCAGCCGTCGCCTGTGAAATAGAAGCCCGGATAGGTGGTGAAATAGGTGTCGATGAAGCGCTGATGATCGCCGTAAACGGTGCGCATCTGACCGGGCCAGCTGTCGGCGATGCAAAGCACGCCTTCGACGCCGTTGCCTTCGATGACCTCACCGCTGGTCGGCTCCAGAACGACGGGCTGCACGCCAAAGAATGGCTGCTGCGCCGCGCCCGGCTTCAGCTTAGTCGATGGCAGCGGCGTCAGCATGTGACCACCGGTTTCCGTCTGCCAGAACGTATCGACGATGGGGCAGCGCCCTTGGCCCACAACCTCATTGTACCAGTTCCAGGCCTCGGGATTGATCGGCTCACCAACAGAACCCAAAACGCGCAGG